>CABSNH010000047.1 GCA_902478985.1 uncultured Collinsella sp. | reverse complement strand
CCAAAGGCGAGCACGTTGGTGTTGTTGTGCATGCGGGAGAGCTTGGCGCTAAAGGGCTCGGAGCAAACGACAGCGCGCACGCCCTCGACCTTGTTGGCAGCGAGGCTAATGCCAACGCCAGTGCCGCAGATCAGGATGCCCAGGTCGACGTCGCCGTTAGCCACAGCCTTACCCACCTTGTAACCGGCGATGGGGTAGTCAAAGCTCTCGGAGGTGTCGGTGCCAAAGTTCACGACCTCGCAGCCGCGCTCCTTCAGGTGCTCGGAGATGATGTTCTTGAGCTCGACGGCGGCGTGGTCGTTACCGATACCGATCTTCATGGATGGTTCCTCTCTGGTCTGTGCGGCGCAAATGCTAAAGGTTTTACCGCGTTCGACTGCATGATAGCGCGACTTTTGTGTAAACGCTTGGGCGTTTTTTGGTCAAACGCTTTAGCATGCAACAAGACCGGCTTCTCATGAATAATTCCGCCAATTTGTGCTCGAGCGCCGTCCGCCGGAACCATGGTTGCGGTTTTTGATGCATTGTTATCAAATAAAAGAACTAACTATTTTTGAGAGCCCAGCCCGTTATACAAGTAGGAGATACCTATGTCTGCCGATTCCCTTCGTGATACCGCGTTTTGCGATGTTTTGAACCGCGAGCTTGTCTGTGCGCTCGGCTGCACCGAGCCCATTGCCGTTGCCTATGCAGCGGCGCTGGCGAGCCAGACGCTTGGCTGCGAGCCCGAGCATATGGATGTTGCCTGTTCGGGCAATATCATCAAGAACGTCAAGAGCGTGACCGTGCCCAACTCGGGCGGCATGCACGGTATTGAGGCGGCGGCCGTGCTGGGTGCCGTGGGCGGCGACGCCAAGAGCGCGCTCGAGGTGCTCGAGAGCGTTGACGATAAAGACCGTGCGCGCGTGGCCGATCTCCTCGCTGACGCCGGCTACTGCGATGTGTCGCTTGTCGAGGGTGTGCCCAACCTCTACATCAAGGTGACTGCCACGGCCGGAGGCCATACCGCGGTCGTCGAGATTACCGACCACCACACCAACGTCACATGCCATACGCTCGACGGTATCCCGGTATGCGGTAAGTCGGCGGGGGAGTGTGCCGCCTGCGCGGAGCGCGTGGTGGCCGAGCGCGCGGCAGATAACGCCGACACCCCTATGAGCATTGAGTCTATCATCGACTTTATCGAGGACGGTGACATTGAGGACGCCCGCGCTGCCGTTGAGCGTCAGATTGAGCTGAACGGTGCGATCAGTGCCGAGGGCCTGGCGCACGCTTGGGGCGCCGAGGTGGGCCGTACGCTGCTGGGTGCACGTGCCGATGACGTCGCCTGCCGTGCCCGCGCCCGTGCAGCCGCCGGGTCCGACGCCCGCATGAACGGCTGCGCGCTGCCGGTCGCCATTGTGTGCGGCTCGGGCAATCAGGGCATTACCTGCGCGCTGCCCGTTATGGAGTATGCCGAGTATCTGCGCTGCGACCACGATCGCCTGGTGCGCGCCGTGATGCTGTCCGATCTTATCGCTGTGCATATCAAGAGCTATATTGGTGCGCTCTCGGCGTTTTGCGGTGCTATTTGTGCCGCGTGCGGCGCCGGCGCTGCGATTACCTGGCTGTGCGGTGGTACGCGCGAGCAGATTGGCGCGACGGTCTCGAACACGCTCGGCAACGTTGGCGGCATCGTGTGCGATGGCGCCAAGGCAAGCTGTGCCGCCAAGATTTCCGCTGCCGTCGATGCGGCGATTTTGGGCCACGATATGGCCATGCAGGGCCGTGGCTTCCGTGCCGGCGAGGGCCTGATCCAGGATACCGTCGAGCAGACAATCGCCAGCATGGGCTACGTGGGCCGTGTGGGCATGAAAGATACCGACGTCGAGATCCTCAACATCATGATCGGCAAGACTCGAGTCTGTTAGGACAACTCTTCGGCTACTTGGTGTTCGTAGAAGGCTTCTACTACGGCGTTGAAGTTGCGGGCGAAGTCTTCCATGGTTCCGTGCCAGGTGGCTCGGCTGGGTTTTCCCTGGCCAACATAGGCAGTTTGAATGCCGCAGGCGGGACTGGGGAAGTCACGCCTGGGGTCGTTGCCCACCATAAGGACCTCGTGTGGCTCGAGTCCCATCACCTGAAGCTGCTCGAGATAGTAGGTGGCATCGGGCTTGCAGCGGGTGGTGTTTCCCATGTGCGTGACGAGCTCAAAGGGGGCGTCGGCCAGGTCGCCCCAACCCATGCGGCACTCGATGGCCCCCTGCGGAAAGCTGGGGTTGGTAAAGAGCGCGCAGCGCAGCCCTGCGTCCTGTACGGCCTGAAGCGCGGCGTGTGCGCCCGGCATGGCGTGGGCGTTGATGACATCGTCATTCTTGTGTGGAAGCACTTCGCGGTCATAGTAGGTAAACGCCTCGTAGATGAGGGGATCGGAGAGGCAGATGCCGCATCGGCGCTCGACCTCGGTGCGGTAAAACTCAAGATTGGTGCGGTTGTCCGTGCCGCTGCGGCGATTGGCATTGAGGTCGACCAGGATGGTGCCGAGGCGTGCCATCGTGCCACCGCGGCTGCGGCGTCCGATATCCGCGAGCATCGACGAGACATCCTTAAAATAGCGGAGGATGAACGCGTTGAGGTTGATGCTAAGAAGCGTCTCGTCCATATCGAAAACGACTGCTTTGAGCACGCGGGCACCTTTCTCGAAAAATCGTTCCAGAATCGTTGGCTCCGGATACTTTACCGCAAAGCCGTATGCCTAACTGCCTATCGTCAACTTATGGAGACGGTCGTCCACAAGATTGCGAAAAAGTCTCCATACGAGTAAAAAATCGCAGTTCACGCTTGAAATCGAAATGATTTCCCCGTAACCTATACGAACGTGATTGCATAAGCGTCACATTAGTATCTGTCGGCTCCCGAGTGTTCCTAAACGTTGTGTGCTTGTCGCACCCTTCTGTAGGTCCTAGCAATCGGGGCCCCGTAGTTCGAAAGGGGTCCACCTTTGAGTGAGATTCAGAACTCGTCCATTTTCTCTCTTGACGATGTCAACGAGGAGGAGATGAACAACCTCATCGACGGTACGATTACCGACTTTGATGAGGGCGATCTCGTTAACGGCACTGTCGTTAAGATCGAGCATGACGAGGTGCTCGTTGACATCGGATTCAAGTCCGAGGGCGTTATCCCGGTCCGCGAGCTGTCCATCCGCAAGGACGCTAACCCTGCAGACATCGTTGCACTCGGTGATCCCATCGAGGCCCTGGTTCTCCAGAAGGAGGACAAGGACGGTCGTCTGGTCTTGTCCAAGAAGCGTGCCGAGTACGAGCGTGCTTGGAACCGCATCGAGGAGAAGTTCAACTCCGGCGAGAACGTCGAGGGCGAGGTTATCGAGGTTGTCAAGGGCGGCCTGATCCTCGACATCGGCCTGCGTGGCTTCCTGCCCGCTTCCCTCGTCGACCTCCGTCGCGTCAAGGACCTCACCTCTTACATGGGCACCCGCATCGAGGCTCGCGTCATCGAGATGGACCGCAACCGCAACAACGTCGTCCTCTCCCGTCGCGTCGTGCTCGAGGAGTCCCGTAAGGCCGAGCGCTCCGAGATCCTGTCCAAGCTCAAGTCTGGCATGCGTCTCCAGGGCACCGTTTCCTCCATCGTCGACTTCGGCGCCTTCGTCGACCTCGGCGGTATCGACGGCCTCATCCACATCTCCGAGCTCTCCTGGAACCACGTCAACCATCCTTCCGAGGTTGTCAAGGTCGGCCAGGAGGTCGAGGTCGAGGTTCTCGACGTCGATCTCAACCGCGAGCGCATCTCCCTGGGTCTCAAGCAGACCACCGAGGATCCGTGGCGCGCACTGGTCAAGAAGTACCCCGTCGGCGCTATCGTCGAGGGCACTGTGACCAAGCTTGTCCCGTTCGGCGCTTTTGTCGACCTGGGCGAGGGCATCGAGGGTCTGGTGCACATCTCCGAGATGGCCAACAAGCACGTCGATCAGCCTTCTCAGGTCACCCACGTGGGCGACAAGGTTCAGGTCAAGGTCATGGAGATCGACCTCGACCGTCGTCGTATCTCTCTGTCCATGAAGTCCGCTGCTGAGACTCTGGGCGTCGAGATCGAGGTTACCCCGCTGCCTTCCGAGAAGAAGGACGAGGAGACCGACGCCGAGTAAATCGGTTTGACGATCACTTGTTTTAAGGGATCCGTCCGCAATGGACGGGTCCCTTTTTTTATTTTCTGCTGAGGTTCGCGATGCTGCTCGGGCTGGCCACGGGCTATTGGGTTGTTGGTGCATGAAAAATGCCGACATCCCGCCTCGGGGAGGAGGCGGGAACACACCGAGTAGACGGAGGGGTGTGGAGCGCGGTCGCGTCTCGACTGACGACGTTGCCCATCGACAACCCTATTGTACTGCATGGCGTGGTTCTTGGTTTATCGTGTCGAACGCTTGTGTTGTGCCACTGCCTGCGGCAACGGTGTGCTACACTCTTGCACTGCTGAGTGGGCCAGACGGTCGCGCGATGTGCTGCTTGCAGCACGCGTGAGGAAAGTCCGGGCTCCAGAGGGCGGGATGCCGGCTAACGGCCGGGCGGAGTGATCCGACGGAAAGCGCCGCAGAAAAGAAGACTCCCACCTGCGCCGCAAGGCGTAAAGGGAAAAGCTGAAACGGTGGTGTAAGAGACCACCAGCGTCGTGGCAACACGGCGGCTTGGCAAGCCCCATCCGGAGCAAGCGCGAATAGGAACGCTATGGGCCGGCCCGGTCCGCGTTCGGGTAGCGTGCGTGGAGCTGCATGGTAACGTGCAGACAAGATAAATGACCGTTCACGACAGAACCCGGCTTACAGGCCCACTTGGCACTTTGTTGACGCTGCGAACCCGTCAGCGCGGCAATCTGCCTTTCAAGCCTTCGGGCATGACCATAAGGTCAATGCCCTCGTCTTTCAAGGCACCTTGCTCGCGCTGACGGGTTCTCGCTTTCGTTGACGGAATCATCGGCGGTTCCGTTCTTGGCATCTCGCTGTTTTTGCCTGGTCATTGACGTTGCCGTTCTATTTACTGGGGTTATCGGTACGGCCTTTGCCGTATTATTGAGGCTGTTTGTTGCCGCGCTTAGTTTTGTTGAGGGGCTTTGTTGGACAGCTATTTTACTCTGCAATCGAATATTGAGGTTTCGGGCGAGTTTGTGGACCGCAAGAGCCGGTTTATTGCCCAGCTGGTCCATATTGAGTCCGAGGATGAGGCGAATGCCTTTATCGAGACAGTTCGCAAGCGCCATTACGACGCTCGACACAATGTTCCCGCGTGGATTTTGGTCGATGGACGCGAACGCCAAAGCGATGATGGTGAGCCGAGCCGCACGAGCGGTATGCCGACGCTCGAGGTGTTGCGCGGTGCGGGGCTCAAAAATGTTTGCTGCGTAGTGACGCGCTATTTTGGTGGCACGCTGTTGGGTCCTGGTGGCTTGGTGCGTGCCTATACTGCGGCGACGCAGGCGGCGGTGGCGGCTGCTCGGGAGGCCGGGCGGATCGTCGAGATGACGAGCGTCGTGCCTGTTGACGTGCATGTGGCCTATCCGCAGTATGAGCAGGTGCTTCGTTTGGCGCAGGATTCGGGTGCCAAGGTTTCGGATACCGATTACGCGGATGCCGTGACACTTCATTTGGTGTTTAAAGCGGGGGAGCAGGGGCCGTTTTGCGCTAAGATGCGCGAGCTTATGGCGGGGCGCGAGGAGATCGAGGTCGGCGATCCCGAATTTGCCGAGTTCTAACGACGACGGCCGGCGTGCTTTTGGATGAATCCCAAGCGCGCCGGCCGTGGTTTTATGTTACTGCCGTTTACTCGGCAAGCTGCTTTAGCACATCACAGGCGATCTCGATGGCATCGTCGATGCAACCAGGGCAGCTGCGGAGCGGACCCTTATCCGATCCGATGCCCTTGAGCGTGCCGCAGACGGTCGTTGTGTTCTTCGTTTTAAAACGCTTGGCGATTTCGCGCGACAGCTTGTAGGTCTGGCCCTTGGTCTTGGGGTTTTCCATGCCGTCGCTCATTACAAAACCCATGATGGCCACGGCGCCCGAGATGGCGCCGCAGGTTTCGGTCATGCCGCCCATGCCGGCGCCAAAGCCCTCGGTGAGGGTAAAGGCGACCTGGGGGTCGAGTCCGACGGCAGGTGCGAGCGTGCAGGCGACGGCCTGGGCGCAGTTGAAGCCACGGGCATGGTATTCGGCAGCCTGAGCCTGACAGGCGGTGATGTCGAGCTGGGCCGTATCGATTTGCTTCATCGTTGTCTCCTTAGTCACGGTGTACCCGCCTATGGTACCCATGACGGTGCGTGTAATCATCGAGAGCTTCATGGATGCCTCATTTTTATCTATCGAGCAAATGCCCAAGGCTTGAGATAAATACCCCTGATCAATTTGTCCCATAACCTACCTTGGGGATGGGTTGAGAGGGGTGCAGGGTAGCGGTATCGTGAACCGAATAAAAACAAAACCCAAGTAAGGGAGTTGGATATGAGCGAGCAGACCATCGGTACGACATGTGTTCAGGGCGGGTATCACCCGGGAGATGCGGAGCCGCGCCAGGTGCCCATCTACCAATCCACCACGTGGAAGTACGACACGTCCGAGCACATGGGCAAGCTGTTTGACCTGGAGGAGTCGGGCTATTTCTACAGCCGTCTGCAGAATCCCACGTGCGATTTGGTTGCCGCCAAGATCTGCGAGATGGAGGGCGGCACCGCAGCGATGCTCACGAGCTCGGGCATGGCCGCGAACTTCCTCGCGATCTTTAACGTTGCCGGCGCCGGCGATCACGTGGTCGTGAGCTCCGCCATCTACGGCGGTACCTACAACCTGTTGGCTCACACCATGGGTCGTATGGGCTTGACCTGCACGTTCGTTGCCCCCGACTGCACCGACGAGGAGCTCGAGGCAGCCTTCCAGCCCAACACCAAGCTTGTCTTTGGCGAGACGATTGCTAACCCCGCCCTTGCCGTGCTCGATATTGAGCGCTTTGCCAAGGCCGCGCACGACCACGGCGTACCGCTGATGGTCGACAACACCTTCCCGACGCCCGTGATGTGCCGTCCCTTTGAGTGGGGCGCCGACATCGTCACGCACTCCACCACTAAGTACATGGATGGCCATGCGGCCTACCTGGGTGGCGTGATCGTCGACCACGGCCAGTTTGACTGGATGGCCCATGCGGACAAGTTCCCGGGTCTCACCACGCCTGACGAGAGCTACCACGGCGTGACCTATGCCGAGAAGTTCGGTCGCGAGGGCGCCTTTATTACCAAGGCCACTGCGCAGCTTATGCGCGACCTCGGCCCCATGCAGAACCCGCAGGCGGCGTTCTTCCTGAACAGCTCGCTCGAGAGCCTGCACGTGCGCATGCCGCGCCATTGTGAGAATGGTCTGGCGGTCGCCAAGTTCCTGCAGAGCCACCCCAAGGTACGCTTCGTGAGCTATCCGGGCCTGGAGGGCGACAAGTACTATGACATCGCTCAGAAGTACATGCCCAACGGTACCTGCGGCGTTGTGAGCTTTGGCTTTAACGGTGGTCGCGCGGCGGCCGAGACCTTTATGAAGAGCCTTAAGCTCGCCCAGATCGCCACGCACGTGGCCGACGCCCGCACCTGCTGCTTGCATCCGGCAAACGCCACCCATCGCCAAATGAACGATGAGGAGCTCATCGCCTGCGGCATCTCTGCCGACATGGTACGCCTGTCGTGCGGTCTCGAGGACACGGCCGATCTGATTGCCGACCTTGAGCAGGCGCTCGAGCAGTGCTAGGCTAGCGTTCGCACGAGGCGCCGATGCTGGCAGAAAGCTTCGACGACCTTTCGTTCCGATTCCGTAGGCGGGACCCCAATCGCGACTGTTTGCAGGCGATCGGGGTCCCGTTTTTGCGTTGCGCCACTCGAAAGGATGGATATGGAGAAAACCGCAGAGCAGCTGCGCCGCGAGCACATTGCCCTTGAGGGCGACACCCATGGCAAGAACAAGTGGGCGATTCTGTTTACCGTGCTCATCATGACGTTTATGGTGTGCCTGGATTCGACCGTCGTGACCGTGGCGTTGCCCGTGATGCAAAAGGAACTGGGCGTGGGCCTCGATCGCATTCAGCTGGTGAGTTCGGTGTACCTGCTTGCGACATGCGTGGTTATGCTGCCGTTTGGCCGCCTGGGCGACGTGCGCGGCAAGGTGAATGTGTTCCAGCTGGGCGTCATCGTCTTTACGGTTGGCTCGCTGCTTTGTGGCCTTTCGGCCTCGCTCGAGGTTCTTATTCTGGCACGTATTGTTCAGGGCGTCGGTTGCGCGGCGGCCATGGCCAACAACATGGGTATCATCACCGAGTCGTTTCCGGCGCGCGAACGCGGTCGTGCTATGGGTATTCTCGCGACCTTCGTGGCCCTCGGCATGATGTGTGGCCCCGTGCTCGGTGGCATGCTGGTGGCAAGCTTTCCCTGGGAGAGTATCTTCCTCATCAACCTGCCCATTGGCGTCATCTCGTTTATCGTGGGGCTCTATACGCTGCCGCATGTTAAGCCGGAGGCCGGCGAGCGTCCCATGTCCCTGATCGAGGCTGCTCGTTGCTGCTTTGCAAATTCGGCCTTTACCATCAACCTTGCCTGCATGCTCATCGTGTTCGTTGGCATTGGCGCATCCGAGTTTATTCTGCCGTTCTATTTTCAGGACGCCCATGGCTTTAGCTCCGATATTTCCGGACTGCTCTTTTTGGCACTGCCGATGGTGAATGCCTTTATCGGCCCGCTTTCGGGAACGGTTTCGGACCGTGTTGGCTGCGAGGGCCCCACGGCGGTCGGCCTGGGCGTGTACGTGTGCGGTCTCTTTGCGGTAAGCACGCTCGACGAGCACTCTTCTATCCCTGTGATCGTGTGCTGTGCCGCGTTTATGTCGTGCGGCACGTCGATTTTCCAGAGCCCCAACAACTCGCTGTATATGGGTTCGGCCCCGCGCGAGGCGCTCGGTTTTGCAGGCAGCTTGGGTAGTCTAGCGCGCTATGCGGGTATGGCGGTGGGCATTACGGCGGCGTCGCATATCCTGTATGGGCAGATGAGCGTGGCGATGGGCGAGGCCGTGACCAGTTTTGTTGCAGGCCGTCCGGATGTGTTCCTGTTTGGTTTCCGTTCGGTGTTCTACGTGCTCATGGCTGTGGCCGCCGTGGGCTTTGCGCTTGCCATGGTGCGTTTGGTGAGGGTGCGCGCCCGCCATTAGCTTGTGGAGGCAGGCTTGCCACGAATCGGCCCATCTACTGGTCTTGCGGCTTTATGGTGCGATGCGGCTTGTGGGACGGGCGGGGGTCGGTCCGTGGTAGACTATCGAACAACGTTTATTAATCGCGCGGTATCGTTGCCGCGAGAAGGGGTTGCGCCATGCAGGAGCTTGAGGATCGTATTCGCCATGACGGCATCGTAAAGGCCGGTAACGTCCTTAAGGTTGACGCCTTCCTCAACCACCAGTGCGACGTTGAGCTGTTCGACCACATGGGTGCCGAGTGGGCCCGTCTGTTCGAGGGTGTCGAGATCAACAAGATCCTGACGATCGAGGCTTCGGGCATTGGCATGGCTTGCATCGCGGCTCAGCATTTTGGCGGCGTGCCGGTGGTCTTTGCCAAGAAGGCGCAGTCTATCAACCTTGACGGCGAGCAGTATGCCACGACCATCTACTCCTTTACCAAGCAGAAGGAGTACCCGGTCATCGTCGGCAAGCGCTTCCTGTCCGAGGGCGACAAGGTCCTGATTATCGACGACTTCCTGGCCAACGGCTGCGCGCTCGAGGGTCTCATCAAGATCTGCGAGGCTGCGGGTGCCGAGGTGTCCGGTATTGGCATTGCAGTGGAGAAGGGCTTCCAGGGCGGCGGCGATAAGCTCCGCGAGCGCGGCTTCCGCGTCGAGAGCTTGGCCCGCATCGCCGATATGGACTGCGAGACCGGCGAGATCACCTTCGCCTAAGCGCGCAACACAAGCGATTGGTATGCGATGTGACAAAGGGACCGTCCCTTTGTCACATTTTTTGTATGAGGGGAGGTGTTGATATGGATGAGAACAAGATGGGCTGGCGCGAGTATGCGCGCTATGCCGAGATGTCGGCCGAAGAGTTGGCGCGCGATTGCGAGGTGCAGGTGTTTCGCGCGACGGGTCCGGGTGGACAGGGCGTGAACACGACGGATTCAGCGGTGCGCATGAAACATATCCCTTCGGGGATTACCGTGACGGCGCGCGAGAGCCGCAGCCAGTTCCAAAATCGTAGCAGCTGCCTGCGTAAGCTGCGCGCCGAGCTGGGGCGTCGCGGGCGTCCACCGCGCCGACGCGTAAAGACCAAGGTGCCTCAGCGCTCTCGCCAGCGCAGGCTCAACGACAAACACTTCAACGCCATTAAAAAGGCCAACCGACGCAAACCGGGCAGGGAGGAATGATCTTCTCAATAAGTTGCGGTGAAATAGGGACTGTTTTGCGGCTTTAGCTGCATAAACAGTCCCTATTTCACCGCAACTTAGGTTGGGTTAGCGGGTGGGGCGCCAGACATGGAGGGCGCCGGCGAGGATGTCGACCTCGATGCGCGAGGCGACGATGGGCTCGCCGTCGGCCTGGATGGGGTAGTCGGGCTCCTCGAACGTGAGCTCGGCATGACGGCAACGACGCATGCGAACCGGCGGCAACTTGGTATGGTGGCCGTCCTTGGCCGAAAGAAACATAGGCAGGGCGACCGCACGGGGGACGGGACCGTAGGCGTAGCAGACGTCGAGCATGCCGTCACAGGGATCGGCATCGGGACAGATGCGATAGCCCGAGCCATACGTGGGGCCCAGCTGAATCGCCATGATGATCGCCCTCACGCGCTCGGCGGGCGCCCCGTCAAAGCTGACTGCCATGGGGTAGTTGCGATAGCGCAGGCCAAACTGCTCAAGTCCCGAGAGGGTGTAGAGCGGAGCGCCGGCGAGGCCCGTCTTTTTGCGCAGCTCGGTGGTGCCAAGGCCGATGGCGGCATCGATGCCGACCGAAAGCGTCTGGTCGTAGTACCTGTCTCTTATACACATCTCCGAGCCC
>CABSNH010000046.1 GCA_902478985.1 uncultured Collinsella sp. | reverse complement strand
ATAAGAGACAGCGATACCGACGGCGAGGACCATGATCACACTCATGTAGTCCAGGTAGAGCGGCGTCGCCGTGACGGCTTCGGCCGCGGGCAGCGTCATGGCTGCAAAGGCGAGCGAGCCCACCAGCTGGACTATGCCGAGCACCGTGGTGAGCGCGTTCCTGTATTTGTACGCGTTGTACAGGATGACGGCGCACAGAATTACGTCGATGACGGAGCTGATGATCGAGAGCACATGCGAGGTGCCGGGGGCAACCTCAAAGCTCTGCGGACCCGTGCCAAAAAACATGACGGCGACTACAACTGTCACCGCCATAATAATGCCGGAGCCTATGAGCCCCACCGCATCGCGAGCGCGGTCACCGCGCGCGAGCAGCATGCCCAGCGCCGGTACCAGCGGAAACAGGGTAAGGAAATACAGTAGCGTCATACCATCACTCCCCCATGCAAAAACGCTGCAATTGTTTAACGTTATAGCTCAATTACGGGGTTGCGGTGGCAGGTTTTCGGTCAACTGGGGAGTTTTAGGCGTACGGGGTAAGGGCACGTCCGCTTTGGAGCAGAGAGGCGGCAAGAAAAATGCGCCCCTGTGGGCGCACCATCCCGTTTGCTATTCCGCCTTTTTAACGCGCGGCTTGCGACCGCGCGGCTTATCGACCAGTGCGGACTAACCGCTCTCGCGGTACTGACGGCACCAAGCCTTGACCGAAGACTCGCTGGGAATCTTGTGCTTGATCATGGCCTCGCGAACCGTCAAGCCGTTTTCCAGACGGTCCTTAACCACAGCGAGCTTTACGTCGTACGAATAGGTGTGATGATGCGAACCGGCATTGAGAACGGCGTCGGCACCGCCCACGGCATACGCGCGGGCCCACTGACGAGCCGTGGCCTGGGGAATGCCAAGCTTTGCAGCGAGGGCGCGGTGACCGACCCCCTCTTGGAGGATCTCGACGGCGCGCTGCCTAACCTCGGGCGCATGCGTGCGGGTCCTAGTTGCTTCCGACATACCTGCCACTTCTTAGCCTTAACCGTTAATCTGCTTTCTTACGTGCTTGTTAGATAGTAGCATTTTGCTGTTCCCGCGTAACAGTTAATTGAAAATCGTAACAGCGGCATCTGGGTATTTGCCATTCATTTGCAACAGTTCTTTAGGCTTTATTTACGCAGCTAGTTGGCTCGCGGCTCATTGACGGTGTTTTACCAACCAGATGGGTATCTTTTTGTTTGGCTGGTATGGTTTGTGCAATTATTAACCCCTCGTCAGTCCGCACCTAACATGTCAGCTTTCCACTTAACTTTCCAGCTTTCCACTTAACTTTCCAGCTTTCCACCTTAAGTGGTAAGTTAAGTGGAAAGCTGGAAAGAAGTTGGGAGACCGAAGCATGGGCGACGGACAGCCCTACTTCGCGAGTCGATACCGTTGTCGCGGGCTGCGCGGAGGCTCCATCGCCTCAATCTTGCCCGTACCAATCAAGCCTTTTATGTGGTTGGAAACGGCGCTCCTGCTCAAACCCGAAGCGTCGGTGAGCTCCTTGGTCGAGGCCGAAGAATGTGTTGCCAGGTAATCCAAGATTGCCTCGTCCACATGCCCCACAGACGTCACCTGTTCCGCCCGCATTATCTTTCGCTTATCGAACGTCAACGAAAAAGAAACTGTCGAGTTCTTTGGTTCGGGCGGCAACATGTTTGCCCGCTCGAGCTGCTCACCTATCTCCTGATAACCAGTGCCGCGATTTTCGACCACGTAGCCACCGTCTGGGTACGGCGTGGTCTCGAGGATATTTGAAAGGAACTGGTTTCTGGATGACGAAACCCCAGAAACTCCCAGCGAATCGATCGTTACGTCGCCGTACAGCCCGCCGGGATTGAGAATCTCGACGCGGTCGATATACAAGTTGACCTGCACTTGTGAGCCGCGCGCGGCGGAAGAGTAGTCGCGGTGCATGAGCGCGTTCGCCACCGCCTCGCGCAGCGCCACGGGCGGATAATCGGGCACATCTTTCCGGAACGCGCCCTCGATAACCGCTGCGTTTCGGGTGTTTCTCGCAACGGCGGCAAGCACGTCCTCAATCATGAAAGGGATCGGACCCAAAATGGTCTGAGAATCCACAAAACGCTTGTTATCACTTACTCGCTGCGTTTTTGTGGTCCCGGGGTACGCCGTAAAGGTCACATTGAGACGTGGGAAGAACTTTTGCGGAAACCGTCCCATCGCGACAATTGCGGCAAGCGTCGGCACGATTGCGTCGTCCACCCTTTTGGTCACATGCAGGTCAAGGAGAATCTCATCGTCGCTTCTGGTGCCCAAAAGCCTAGGGTGCAGCTCGCGCTGGCGTTTTATAAACCCTTGCAAAAGATCGGCGTCAAGGTCATCGAGCGTGGCATCTTCGACCGGCTCGTCATCGTATGTAGGCTGAACATGCTCCTCCATAAAGCGATCGATTTCGTAGGGAGTCATGCGCCGGTCGCCGTCGCCCGTACGGATAAAGGACGAATCGTACATGCCGCGCGCCGCAATGTAGCAGGGCTTATCGCGTGGATGCATCTCATTGATGCGCGCGCAAAGCACCAGTTTTTCCTCAAAGGGAATCACTTGGATATCCGGCCTCACAACGGGCGTCAGCCTTTCGCATGCAGAAGAGAGGGCGTCTTGCATCTTGCGAGCATCGAAACCTTCGACAGGAACAAACCCGTTCTTTTCGGAAATGCCAAGGATTACAAAGCCGCCCTGCGCGTTAGAAAAAGCCGAAAGCGTCTCGACGATGCTTTTGGGAAGCGCGCCCTTGGCTTCTTTTACTTCGTACTGCTGGGTGTCGTTTCCTATTGCCCGCAGATGATGGATGACCTGCGCCAACCACTCCTCATTCATGCCGAACCTCCCAACTTTCCAACTTTCCACCTAACTTACCAGCTTTCCAGCTAACTTTCCAGCTTTCCACCTTAGTTGGTAAGTTAAGTGGAAAGTTGGATAGTTAGGTGGAAAGCTAAAACACCTTTCTTCGACAGCAGCTGGACAGGGATTGCGCGAGCAAAAAAGGGGGCAGCAACCGGGTGGTTGCCGCCCCTCGCGTGGCTAGTGGGTCTTAGGATTAGTGATCGATGCCGTCTTTCTTTACCTTCGTGAGTGTATAGGTTACGTAGTCAGAGTTGGGATAATCGGGGATTGACTCAGCGTTTCTCGGCTTGTCATCAATACCACCACCCGTCAGGTTCGCCGTAAGTACTAAACGATAGTTCGCATAAAAATGCTGGAGGTCAGCGCTCTCAACAGAAGTGTTCACTTCGACCACGAAACGATGCTTGAAAGTGCTCATGCCCTCGCGCGTGGCGAAACTACCCGTTCCCTTACCGTCGGTGAAGACGATTGATTTTCGGTCTCCGCTAACGCTTCCCGCGCCCAAATGGTCGCTTTTGGTCGTTATGTACCTATCTATGCCGCTGACGTCCTTATACGTGCCATCATACTGGCGTTGCTGAAGTGTCAGGGTATATGTAAGCGTCTTTGCCTTGGCAATCATGGCATCAGCGCCGCCAAACTCGGACATATCATACGTGCCCACCAGCGCGATAGCGCCGTCAGCAGAAGTCAGGTCGTCGACGTTGATGCCGAGCTGCTTCTTCTGCGTGGCGATCAGCGCAATGGTCGACGAGCCGCTTTGGCGATAGTAACGCACGCCACCAGCATTGTCGCCCGTGGTGCTGCTTGTGCTGAGGGACTCCGCGTGCGTGGAGAGGAACGAGCGATACGTCGGCTTCGTGTATGAAGTCTGTCCACTATCCGTTTCAGACGACGCCACGATGGCCGCTTGGCATTGCGACTCGTTCATCTCTACATCGGCCGTTACCCTGATGGAGAACGTCGTGCCTCTCTCTTGGGCAATTTCACGAATGCCTTGGAGATTAATGGCATTGCCCCCGTCAACGGCATCGCCACTGGAGAACACGAGAGAAAGGTCTCCTCCCCCGGCTTTGAATTCTTTTTTGCTAACGACGGGTTCCGCGGATTCAGCCGGTAACCAGCCCGAATCGTTTAGGGTGTAGTAGACATCTCCCACCATCGCATAGAACTTTAGATTCTTGATCCTGGCGCCCTCAGGGTAGCCGACGGCACCAGCACTCGCACCATTCTCGAACTTTGCAAGCGACGAATTAAGCTGGAAGTACAAGGCATCGTTACCGCCGTACTTGTTCTCGCCCAACGATATCGTATCGGTCACATCAATCTGAAGATTCTTGTACTCCGTATCGGTGCCGTTGCGCTGCATCTGAACAATCTCGTCAGAATCGGTCTGTTTCTTGTTGTCGATAAGGCTCTGCGTATAACTCGATGCGATGCTATACGTGCTCTCGTTGTTCGAATGCTTGTCTTCCTGCCTCTTATCAAATCGGCGCACATGGTTGACGTGGGCATTGATATCCGTCGGCACAGCGATAGAGGTTTTCGTGCAGCCGTTTACATTTTTAGAAGACCCATTGGGCACACGCACGACTAAGAAGAAATCTTCCGAAACGGTAGCCTCCTTCGAAGCACCCTTATCGTCGCACAGGGACAAGTTAAAGCGGTCACTGCCCGCCGGTTCTCCCTCGGCAGCAAGACGGTAGTAGTCGCCTTCGACCTTGGCCACGGCCTTGTCCGCAATGTCCTGAGCTGACGGATTATTCATTTTGACCCATCCGCCATTATTTTTCTGCTTGGCTGTAACGCCCATAAGTTCACTTAGCCATTGGTCCTGATAAGAGCTGCTGCCATCGGTGAATTTTGCCAGAGGGATCGTGGTCCTTGTTCCAGTTGTATCCTCATCCTTAACCGTGTACTTATATTGCTTATTGTTGTGCCGCGTATCCACAAGCGTCAGCTGGGTACCCGAAGGTAAGGTGCCATCTGCCACTGTTTCATCGCTCGTGGTAAACACAATCGACTTGGCAACCGGCTTGAGCGCACCGCCGGACTCGAGCAGCGTGTCCAAGCCGTAGCGTTCGCTCGTATTACCCATCGCCTCGTTGTAGGTCCACGTCAAATAGCCCGTCATGGCATCCCCCATGCCGGTCAGCACATGGTCCTGCAACGTGCCATAAGCAGCACTCATATAGTTGGTGCCATATGTATAAGTAGCCGAAAAATCAATCTCGAGCATGCGCTTGACCACAATGGGCACCTGAACCTTATACGTATGGCCCGCACCGTCATTAAACGTCACTGTAAGCAGCGTAAAGCGGTTCTGATTGTTGTCCCACTCGGTCGACACGCGGAAGGACATGTCATCCGTTCCGTTCTTAAGTACTTGAAGGGAAGCCGGCTCATCGCTCCGCACAAATGAGTCGTCAACAAGCGTGAATCTCTCTGTCTTGGCAGTCACGAACGACGAATCGCCCTTTGTCGACGGATTGAGTCGCACGGCATCGGAGAAGCCGCCGTTGGTGACCAAGTTGAGATAGTTTTTCACTGTCTCGGTATCATTACCGGGAATGACCAGGACGTTAAACTTCTTGTCCTTTGCATCTTGGTTCAAATCACTAAACTTGCTCTTTGATTTTGCGTCATAGGCGTTGCTGGGTCGATAGTTACCGTTCTTGTCAATCCCTCCGATATTGGTATAGGTATACCGTCCGTCAACCGGGTTGTTCGCATCACCCTGAATTGTCTCAGCCGTCGATATTGACACGCCATCGCCAAAAAGCGACTTCTCGGCGGAATCGCTCGTAGCCTTCACCTTGAGCTCACCGCTCACCGGATTCGTCGTAACATACGGACTCGCCGAATCGACAGCAGCGTCCACAGCGTCGTCATTATAAAGATCAGACCCGTCACCGCCGTAGTGACCGCCAGCCGTAGCGTCCTTTGTTGACACATCGTTATAGTCGGCGAAAGCGAAATAACATTTCTTGTTAACGTCGGTGGTAGAAGCAGGGATTCGATAATGCATCAAGCCCGGCACATCGCCCTGCTTTTGCCCGCTTTTTAGCTGTACATCAAGACCAGATGCATATATGCCGTTAATGTCTTGGGGCGCAACATCACCGAAAAGCTGACCTTGATAAAAGTGGTCGATACCCTTATCCGTAAACTCATTTTCGCTGACCAAAATATTAGACAGCCTGATGGTCCCCTTCGTATCGCCGATGATGCCGCCGGAGTACGTATGGGCGCCATCGGGATGGTTTGACCAGCTGCACCTCTTTGTTTTAAATACGCTGTCAGCGACCGATGAGTTGCTCAGCACAACGGTATTGCCTGTTCCGCCAGCCTGGCCGAGTACTCCTCCAGAATATGCACCGTCAATCTGGATTCCCTTAACCCGAATGTTATTTGCCGTGAAGGCCTTGTTGTTAGCAATCAGCCCCGCGACGCCGCCCGAACATTCACATGCGGCAATCCTGACTTTTAGGACACTGCAGTCATCAAACGTCATGCTCTGGGTTCCGCAACCAACCATGCCGCCAACATACATATATCGGACCGAAGTCTGTCCCACCGAATTAATCGATCCAAGATAGGCTGGGGATTCCGAGGCGGCAGCTTTAGTCGATTCATTAGAAACATGCTTTATCGAGACGGCATTCTCCGCCTTACCGATCACACCGCCCAGACCACGCGTGTTAGCAAAACTGTTGCCGACGGCAGCATCGGTCGTGACAGTTACATCGCTCAACGTCACGGGGTTCTCGGCATGAGTCGCCTCGCCGACCTTCACCTGAGCAGCCGTGAGGCCCAGCAAGCCGCCAACCGTACAGGCCTCCCCATTGCCAGCCCAGACGGAAGTGCCTCGCACGGTTGAATTCACTCCCATCAAATTGATGCTATCGCCCGATGCGCGCTTTGCGTCATTATTGTTCTCGGCATTCACATCAACCGAGAACGTCGTTCCTAGCAGCTTGCCAACAAAACCGCCCGCATTGGCCTCGGCGGATATCTCTGAGTTTTTGTAAAGGCAGTCAACAAGTTTAACGGGTGCCTGCGCGGCAGCAGAATAATTCAATACGGAAGTTACCATACGAGATTCTTTATTGGATGCCAGCCCCATGTAGCCAACGCTGCCTATAAGTCCGCCGGCGTTTGCGCCACCGGTAACGGTGCAGTCGTCAATAGTAATGTTTTTGTATACGCCCTGCGCTTCCTGCGAATTAAGGTTCGACGTAACGCCTGCAAGGCAACCGACGCCCAGCTGCAGCGTATCGGTATCTTGCTTGACCTGGAACTCGCCCTCAGCATTGATGTAGCTCATCGACAAATCGCAGTTTTTGAACGTAAGATTGCGGACCTGCGCCCCATCGTTGGCCGCAATGGCACTCTTCACATAGTCCGCCGAGGTAAACGCGATGTTATTGAACAGTGCACCGACACTCGCAACTTTGTAGTCGTCGTCAGCGTACTCTTTAAAGTTATTATTGACGGTTACCGATGCCCCGTTGCCATCAATGCAGGCAATCGACGGCGTAATGTAGCTGCGCTCATTGCTCCCCTTCGATGTAACACATGCATTCGAATAGTAGCGACCCGATAGTCCCTGATAGGCAGTGCCGTATTCTGTCATATCATACTCGCCGCCCTGAGCGAGCTTAAGTCGAATGCCGGTGATGCCCGTCGCGCAAATGCACCCCGTAGCCCAATTGGCATATTTGCTCACTAGGTACGGAGAGTTGACCTGTCCATCAGCAGCCTGCTTATCGGTTCCATCAAGTGGACCTTGCCAGTTCTGGTTACCAGGTGCTTTCTGATCATCGTTCTTTGCCGTCTGAAAATCACTGCTGCCCGCTGTGCCAACGTTGTTATAGGCCGCATTGCGGACCTTGCCAAACTGCTCGTTGCCAAATCGATAGCTCTTCTTCGCCAAGGCATCCTCGGTAAAGGAGCATCCTTCATATGCTCTTGAGCCTCGATAGGTTCCGCTTGGGGTCTCAACGTTGGTGTGCGCTGCGCCCGCAGCCGAACCACTACTGATAATCGCAGACAAAATAAGCAGTCCCTTTGAACTGTTGACCTGAACGGTTGCGGCGCCATCATGTTGCACGCCCCCGACTTGCCAGCTGTAGGCCATATGGGTATCGCTCGTCGTTATGCCACCAGCATCGGCATCGTTGAGCTCCACAATCTTGTAGTTCTGGCCGCCATTATCGACCTGGCAGCCCTCGCTGAAGGCATAGCCGTCGATAACGCGCCCAACGTAGGGGTTATCGTAGAGACCACCCACATCCTTGGTGGCGCTTCGCCATGAATCGTCCCTGTCGTTCATACCGCGGAAAATCACGCCGCCGCCGCAGATAGCACCAACATAGCCGCCAATGGGAACAAGATGCGACTTGGTTCCTCCACCAGAGACGGCAAAATTACCCTCAGCCTTAACTTGCACATTGTCGAAAATATTGTCGCCGCCCATGATGCATCCAACAATGCCTCCGAAGAAGGAGCCGGGGGTCGCATTTGATGAATCTTTATCCGCCGATTCGATGGCAACAGGATCGCCTGAATAGGTTACGACCAAGTCCTTGACCACGCTACCGTAGCTGTACGGGATAAGGCCTCGGAGCTGATCGCCCGTGCCGTTGCTGATTTTTATTTCAGCGCCGCTGCTATTGCCCGATTTTGCATCGGACAGGTTGCCGACGATCACACCTCGGAACGGATTGGTGATGTTGCCGAATCCTTTGAAATTCTTACCGTCAAGGTTCAACGTGCTAGTGGCGTTGTTATTTTCATCTTTTGGCTCGATGCTGTAATACGCACTTTGCAGATAGCGATGCATGGTTTCGTTCTCGAGCTCAACAGTCGAATCGCCATCTTTAACCCATTTACCGCTCGTCTGGTTGTATACATAAACAGCCTCACGAGATTTGTCACCGCCCGATCGTCGGCCACATTCGGCATTCTGGTCCTGCGTGATAGAGACCCTCCAGCCGTCAGCGGCATCGTTGCCATTATTGATGTAGTTCGAAACCGCATAGGCCTCTCTGGCGGAGGAGATAGTATACGGATCGCTGTATGTGCCGCATCCGGTCTCAAGACTTGCAACACGCTGGTTAACCTTGATTTCGTGCGTAGTTCCATTTTTCTTGTATGGTGTCGCAACGTAGGGAAGGTAAGCGTTGAAGTTGCCGCCCGTCTTGCTGGCTGTCACGGTTCCATCAGACACATAGCCATCGTTGAATCCGTGGAGCGCATCGTCGTAATACCAGAGCTGGTCGCCCTCGTATTCCCCGCCCAGGGCATCGATCTCTTTGCCGTAGGTCGGCTGATTCTTTCCCTCTACATCCCTATAGAAGACATACGTAGCAGAGCCGGTGCCGTCTTTGGCATACTCGAAGCTATCCAAAAAGGTTGCCTTTGTAAAAATACTGTCGTTAACCTTTCCCGGCACGCAAACATTGTCACTAAACGAGGCGGTCACCATATTGCCCGAAGAGCTGCCCAGCTTGCCAAAGAGACTTGTGGCAGCATGCTGGTATTTGCCGACCTTCTTATAGGCGGCATCAACAATTGATAGGTTTTTAACGGTAAGGTTCACCGCCGTGGGCATTTTGTTAATCAACAGGGGCGCGCAATCCTTCTTGTCCTTGTTGTCTACATCGTCAATCGCCAAGCCGTTTAGCTCCAAGCCGTCGATAACGATGTTGGATATCTTTCCGACAGCTGGGATGGAGTCTTTACCAGCGATACGGCACACCAATGCGCCCGATGTTGAATCGCCGCCATCGCCGCCGTCGTTAACCAGCTTGCCTATGGTGCCCGCCATAGAAACATTGGTGACCTTAAGGTTGTTGTCGCTAGCGTACGCAAGGGTGCAAATCAGGCCCGTATGCATGTTTGCATGCTGTGATTTGACATCGTTGCTCTTATTGTTGGCACCAGTCTCTTTGGCTTTGATATCGGAATAGCAAAACGTAATAGCGGCGTTGTTGATCAGCACCTGCTGGCCCGCTGTATCGGTCGGATAATAGCTGTAGCCCGTAAAGTTGATATCGGCCTTAGCGTCCTCTGAGGTGCCGGCTTTTCCTATGCGAGCAACGAGGCCCGTATAGAGCGAGGGGTTCGAATCGCCAGTTATATAATCCGCTATCCCATTGGGAGCGTATAGCCTCACGCTCCAAAGAAGTACGTCCTCGGGCGTCTCCATCCAGTGCGAATCATCGTTTTTGTTGTCCTTAACCCTCGGCGTATCCTTGACCGATGCCCAAGCTTTATCCAGGTTGTAATAGTACCTGGCGTATTCGTTTGTAGGGCGTTCGCTTCCGTATACTGTGCGATTCTGATAGCTATTAATCTTCTCGCGGGCACTCATGTGGAGCTTTTCTTCACTGGAATGCAGGGAAATCACTGCATTCCATCCATTGTCGGTAACCGTGCGGCCTTGACCGCGTGTGTCCGCAACCCACTCATCGAAAACGGTTGCGTTCGTATCAATAGCGCCGTTATTCTCATTAACCTTGTACGCATCGCCCCAGTACGATGTGTTTTCCAAATACAAACCCGTATATGTATCTGTATTCGCACCATATTTGCAGTCCGCATTTTCCACCTTGGCGGCTCGACAAATCAGCAGACCAAATCTGAGAGAGCCTTCCCCAGAATAGCTCTTACCGCTTTCTCCCTTCGCTGCGCTAAAGGTAGCGCCCTCTAGGTCGATTGCCTTTTTGCCAATAACCCAATGCCCACTTGCCGCGTAAACAAGACCACCAAATTCGACATTATTCTCTGCTGTGAGCGTAGTGTTCGCCGTTGACAGAGCGTATGCAGTCGCATCGCTCTGGATAGTCACAATGGAGTTGCCCCAGCTGTAGCCCAAAAGGCCGCCAGAGCCATTTTTCTTGTCACCGTTCTTACCCACCGTCATCGAAAAGTCCTTGTAGGCAAGGCCGGCGATTGTAACGTTTTTAGTTACGCTTCCCTGGTTAATATAGCCGATGAGACCACCAATGAGGTTATTTTTAGCGTTGGAACCGGCACTGATGTTGCCGCCGATGGTGAGACCATCAACATTGATCGTGGCCTTACAATCACCAACCGAGCCAAACGCCTCGCCAACGCGACAGTCAGCTTTGCTGCCTCCTGACGTGATATTCGCCTGCGATTTGGTACCACTACCCAGAGTTACCGTATC
>CABSNH010000045.1 GCA_902478985.1 uncultured Collinsella sp. | reverse complement strand
GCACCGCTCTCCTAAAGCGGGTGTCGACGGTTCGAATCCGCCCGGGGGCACCAGGGAATATGACGGCGTTGCGAGAGCGGCGCCGTTTCTGGTTTGTGCGGGCTGTCGGCGGATTCGGGCCGTCGACACCCGCGTCACCAATTTCCCCGCGGGGGGAGTTTTCGAATCCGCCCGGGGGCACCAGAGGAATATCGAGCCCGGTACCGCTACGGTGCCGGGCTCTTCTGGTCTAAAGGCATGCCGTAGTTTTTGCTGCTTCAGATAAAGAAAGCGCCCGTTTGCCGGGGGGGGGGACAAACGGGCGCCGTTGAGCGAATGTGTTTGCGTCATCAGCCGCTGTGGGCAACGTCTTGATGACTAGTTGGTCGTGCCGGAATCATCGCCTGAATCAGTACCAGAGCCAGAAACCGAAACCGTCAGCGTGATCGTGTTGTCGGTAGACTGCTTGCCGGTGGGGGAGACGCCCGTCACGGTGGCGTTTTCGTTGCCACTCACGGGGTTGCCGTTCTGATCGCAGAATGCGATGTTGTAGAATCCGGCGTTGTTGAGCGCGGTGACGGCGGCGGAGATGCTCTTGCCGTACAGGTTGCCCGGAACGCTGGCCTTGCCGGACTTCTTGGCGATGACGACGGTGATCGTGGCGCCGGGCTTCTGCTTGCCGCTGGGGTTCCAGCTAATGACGGTGCCCTCGGTGACGGAATCGTTCTCCTGGTAGCTCACGTTGACGCCAAAACCGGCCATGTCGAGAGCGTTGCGTGCCTGGGCCTCGGTCATGTCGGTCAGATCGGGGACGGAGGTGGTGTCAGGACCGCTGGAGACCTTATACGAGATGGTCGTGCCCTTCTCGACTTCCTTGCCGGCATCAGTGCCCTGCTCAAAGACCTGGCCTTCGTCGGCCTCGTTGGCCTCCTCGGTTGCGTTGCCCTTCAGGCCCACGCTTGCCAGCGCGGCCTCGGCCTGGTCCTTGGTTAGGCCGACGAGCTGCGGAACCTCAACTTTCTCGGAGGGCTTGGGGCCCTTGGAGATCACCAGGTTAACCTTGGAGCCCTTGGGCTTCTTAGTGTTGCCGTTGGGGGTCTGCTCGGCAACCTTGCCCTCGTCGACATCGTCGTTATAGCTCTGGTCGACAGTTCCGACCTCAAGGCCGGCCTCCTTGATCAGCTCGATAGCGGCCTGCTGGTCCTTGTTAAGCACATCGGGCACCGTAACCTGCTCGCCCCCAAAGAGCCCGGTGGCGAAGGCCACCACAACGCCAACCACGGCGATTGCGGCGACTACGGCGGCGATAATCTTGTTCTTGTTGGACTTGGGCTGATCGACCTCGTAGGAACCGGTGGAACCCGAGACGGCGCTGCGGGGGTTGGTCTGTCCGCTTACGCCCGATACGGGGCGAACCATAGCGCGCGTGGAGTCAGACAGCTCACGGGTCTTGGTGGCGCCCAGGTCGCCCGCGGCACCGATGATGCGCGTGGGCTCGGAGACGTTGACGGCGCGGCCGGACAGGTAGTTGTTGAGCACCTGGCGCAGCTCGTCTGCCGTTTGGAAGCGGTTCGACGGGTCCTTTTCCATGCACTTGAGGATGATGCGCTCCAGATCGGCGTCGACGCCGGAGTTGATCTGGCTCGGCGGAACCGGCAGTTCGTTTACCTGCTTGAGCGCAACCGAGATGGCGTCGTCACCGTCAAAGGGGACGCGACCGGTGGCGCACTCGTACATCACGACGCCCAGGGAGTAGATATCCGAAGTGGGACCGAGGTCCTGGCCGCGCGTTTGCTCGGGGCTTACGTAGTGGGCGGTGCCCAGTACATTGTTGTCCTGCGTGAGGTGGCTGTTCTTTGCGCGCGCGATGCCAAAGTCCATGACCTTGATGTTGCCGTCGGGCAGCACCATGATGTTTTGCGGCTTAATGTCGCGGTGGATGATCTCGTGCTTGTGGGCGACCGAAAGCGCGGAGCTGATCTGCGAGCCGATCTGTGCGACCTTCTTTGGATCGAGGGCGCCGTGGCTCTTGATGCCACTCTTAAGGTCGGTACCGCGCAGGTACTCCATGACGATGTAGTAGGTATCGCCATCCTTGCCCCAATCGTAGACGCCCACGATATAGGGGGAGGAGAGACCTGCTGCTGCCTGGGCCTCCTGCTTAAAGCGGGCGGCGAAGGTGGCGTCGCCGGCATACTGCGGCAGCATGATCTTGACGGCAACCGTGCGGTCGAGGACCTGATCTTGCGCACGGAAGACGGTCGCCATGCCGCCCGTTCCCACCTTATCCTTGAGGAGGTATCTTCCCCCGAGGACCCTCTGTTCCATTCCTGCTCCTAACTAACTTATTCGCTCAACGATGTGTGTAGTACCAAATCTATGGCCGCTGGGGCCGCGTGGCGCCTTGCCGCTAGCTCATCGGCCGCGGCGCGCCCCAAGTATCCGCTTCGATCACAGGCATCACGCTCCTTGGGCGGCAAGTGCCGCGGTCAGGACGATGCCGGCGATCTTGGCTGCCTTGACGTCGTGTTTGTCGTAATCCTCCAAGGCCACCGAGATGGCGACCGTGGGTGAATCGTAAGGTGCGAAGCCGACGAACATCGAGTTGACGTTGGTACCGCCGGTCTCGGCCGATCCGGTCTTGCCGGCGACCTTGACGCCCGGAATCTGGGCATCGGTGCCGGTGCCGGACTGGACAACCGCGAGCATGGCCTGCTTGACCTGATCGGCCGTGGTGGCGCTGACGGCCTGGCCGAGCGAGCGGGATTGCGTGGTCTTGACCACGGTTCCGTCGGGGGCGAGCACCTGGGCCACGAAGAACGGGTCCATGACCACGCCGCTGTTGGCGATGGCCGCCGCTATCACGCAGTTTTGCATGACGGTGGTCTGCGGACCTGGCGTGTGGTCCATGCCGACAGGCTGGCCGGCGCCTGCCCAGGCGGTCTCCCACTCGGTCATGAGCGAGGGGTCGGCCATGATGGAGGCCGCGGTGGTCAGGTCCTGACCGAGCTTTTGGCCGTAACCAAAGGCGTTGGCAAACTGGACGAGCGAGCTGGCGCCGATCTCGTTGGCCACCTGGCCAAAGACGACGTTGGACGACACGGCAAAGGCCTGTTGCAGGCTGATGGTACCGTAGCTCTCGTTGGCGTAATTGGTGACCGGCGCGTTGCCGATATCCATGGAGCCGGGCGCCTGGTACGTGCTGGTAAGGCTGGCGGTGCCGGTTTCGAGCGCCGCGGAGAGTGTGACGACCTTAAAGGTCGAGCCCGGGGTATAGAGAGCGTCCATGGCGCGGTCGTACATGGAGCCGTCCTCGCCACCGCCCGACTGCATCAGGGCATCGATGTTGGTGTTGTCATAGGTGGGCGAGCTTGCGCATGCGAGGACCGCGCCGGTGCGCGGATCCATAACCACCACGGCACCCTTAAAGCCCTTGAGTGCCTGCTCGGCAGCCGTCTGGATGCGCGAGTCGATGGTGAGCTTGGCGGTGTTGCCCGGTTGGTTTTGGCCCGCGAGCGACGCGAGGGCGTTGTCCCAGCTGGAGTAATCCTTGGAGCCGGTGAGCGTTTCGTTCATGACGCTCTCGACACCAGCGGTGCCGTACTGCTGGCTTACATAGCCCACCACGTGAGCGGCCATGTTTCCGTTGGGGTAGGAGCGGGCGTAGGTGCCGTCTTCCTGTTGCAGCGACTCGGCCAGCGTCACGCCGTCGGACGTGATGATGGAGCCGCGCTGGATGTACTTGGAGCGGGCGATGGTGTGGTTGTTGGTCGGCATGTCCTGATAGTCCTTGGCCTTGATGACCTGGACATAGGTGAGGTTGCCGATAAGGATGGCGAATAGTGCCGTAAAGGCGAGCACGGCACGGGTCAGTCGATTGGCGAGCGCCACGCGGCCGAGCACACCGGATTCGGGCGTGTCGAGCAGGCGACGGCGCATGCGCGAGCCGGCGGAGTGGCTGCCGCGGTTGTGCGAAGACGAAGTGGCGAAGCGCGTGCCAGCCGGGGAGGCCGCCGAGGCGACCTGGTCGTCGGTGATGGCGGCCATGGTGCCGGTGCCGGTGAGCTCGGCCTCGCGACCGGTTGCCTCGTCACCGGCGCGCAGCAAAAGCGCGACGATGATAAAGCTTGCCAGCAGCGAGGAGCCACCCTGGCTCATAAAGGGCAGGGTGACGCCGGTCAGCGGAATCAGGCGGGTAACGCCGCCAACGATCAAGAACGCCTGGAAGCTGATGGCGGCCGTAAGACCAGTGGCGCTAAAGGCGGCAAGGTCGGACTTGGCACGGGCTGCCGTGGTCAGGCCGCGTACGGCAAAGAGCATAAACAGGATAAGAACGGCGCCACCGCCCAAAAGGCCCATCTCCTCGCCGATAGCCGAGAAGATAAAGTCGGACTCGACGACGGGGATGTTGTTGGCCATGCCGTTGCCAATGCCGACGCCAACAAGGCCGCCGTCGGCCAGCGAGAAGAGGGACTGGACAATCTGGTAGCCCTGGCCCTGTGCATCCTTAAAGGGATCGGCCCAGATCTGGAAACGAACCTGGACGTGCGACAGGAACTTGTAAGCGCCCACGGCCCCCACGGCCAAGAGCACAAGGCCGATGATGACATACGAGAAGCGACCCGTGGCAACGTAGAGCATCAGCAAGAAGATGGTGTAGAACAGCAAGGCCGAGCCCAGGTCACGTTCGAAGACAACGACGAGCAGGCATACGCCCCAGACTGCGAACAGCGGCAGCAGCAGGCGCAGACGCGGAATCTTAAGACCCAAGATCTTGCGGTTGGAGATGGAGAGCAGTTCGCGGTTCTCGGCCAGGTAACCGGCTAGGAACAGCACGATAAAGACCTTGGCGAACTCGCCGGGCTGAATGGTAAAGCCGGCGATGCGAATCCACAGTTTAGAGCCCGAGATCGTGGTGCCGATAAAGATGGGCAGCATCAGCAAGATGATGCCGATGATGCCAAAGGTGTACTTGTAGCGCATGACTACGTCGAGGTTTTTGACCAGCGCAAGCGTACCTACCATCAACGCCACCGAGATAAACAGGATGACGAGCTGCGAGATGGCGAGCGTGGGCGCCAAGCGCGTCACAAACGTGATGCCAATGCCCGAAAGAACAAAGACGATGGGCAGGATGGCCGGGTCGGCGCCGGGTGCCAGAATGCGCACGGCGATATGCGCCGCGGCGAAGGCGGCAAAGAGACCGATCGGAACGGCAAGTGTCTCAAACGAGATGGCGGCGCCTGCGGTGAGCACGTACATCGCATACAGCAGGATGACGGGGAACGCCGAGGCGATGAGTAAGAGCAGTTCGGTATTACGGCGACTCATAAGCGGCACTCCCTTTCTAATTCTTATCGGAGGCTTCGGCCTCGGCGGACTGTTCGGCGGTATTCTCGGAATCCGATTCGGATGTCGAACCCTGGTCGGTGTTATTGCGGATCGTTTGCGCGTCGATCACCTGACGGGTCTGCTCCTCGTCGATCTGATGGCGGTACTTGGAGATGGTGTCCTGTGCGTCGTCGATGCTCGTCTGCTGAATACCTGCCTTAAGGCGATTTTGTGTGTCTTCGGGCAGGTCGGACAGTTTGATGGTGGTCGTGCTGTCGAGCCAGTGCAGCTTAAGGCCGAGCGGCTTGCCGGGAATGCCCCGGTAGACCGCGACGGTGTCCTTGTAGGTGCCCAGGTAGTACGAGCCGGTGATGCCTGCGTAGGCCCAGATGGCTGCCGCCAGCACAAAAGCGATGCCCAGTACGGTGGCAATGGTGATGTTGCGGCGGCGGACGCGCTTTGCCTCGCGCATGACGCCATCGTCGACCAGGTCAACGACAAGCACGGTGACGTTGTCGTGCCCGCCGGCGACCAGTGCCGCGTCAACAAGGTTGTCGACGCAAATCTGCGCGGTCGAGGACTGTGTGGCGATGTTTTCGATATCGCTATCGGGAATCATGCTCGAAAGACCGTCCGAGCACAGGATCAGGCGGTCGCCTTCCTCGATATGCAGGGTAAAGTGGTCGGCATACATGGCGGGATCCGAGCCCAGCGCGCGGGTGATGACTGAGCGGTTGGGGTGGACGCGAGCCTCGTCTGCCGTAATTTCGCCGGCGTCCACGAGCTCCTCCACATAGGAGTGGTCGCGGGTCACGCGGATGAGCGTGCCCTCGTGGAGCAGATAGGCGCGCGAGTCGCCCACGTGGGCGATGGCGAGCATGTCGTTTTCGATATAGGCGCAGGTTGCCGTGCAGCCCATGCCGGGCTTGCCAAGCCCGTTGAGCGCAGCCTCGATGACCGCGGCGTTTGCAGCTTCGACGGCGGCTGCCAGTCGTGCGGCGTCGGCTGCCTGCGGCGCTGTCTTGGCAATGGTCTCGACGGCGATGGAGGAGGCTACCTCACCGGCGGCGTGGCCGCCCATGCCGTCGCATACGCAAAAGAGCGGCGATTGCACCAGATAGGAGTCTTCGTTATGCGGGCGCACACAGCCAACATCGGAGCGGGCGCCCCACATGAGCTGCGTGGTCGTGCCGGCGTCGTAGGTCGAGTCAGTCTCGATGCGCTCGTCGGTCAGCGGCTCAAAACTCATGGTCGAGCCGGGGTCCTTAAGCTTGGCCTCCACGGCGGCAACGTCAATCTCGGCCGTATCGCCGGGCGAGACGGTGTCGGCATCGTTGCTCGGGTCGTTGACGTTGGGCGTGGCGGGCTCTTCGGTTGTGCGGTCGACAGGCTCGTCGTCTTGCGGGGCGACGGCTGCAGACTCGGGCGTCGCGAAGTGCGCGGGCGCGGGCGTGCCGTGGGATTGGGAGACATCCTCCGTCGTTGCTGCGGGCACGCCTTCGGTTACAGACTGCATGGCTTCGGGCGCCGATACGTCCGCGGGGGAGGGCGCCGCCGCGGGTTCCGGTGCAGATGCGGACTCGGGCGCTGCGGCGGGTGCCGGCGCTACGGGAAACACCGGTGCCGCGGGCTCGGGAGCCGCAAATACCGCGGAGCTCTCGGTAATCGCCGTGGCGACGGGTTCGGCAAAGTGAGCCGGCGCGGGCATGTCTTGCGGGACCGCGGGCTGCTCGGCAGCGGCGTGCACGCCGATGGGGGTGTTACCGCCGTCAGCGTTGTCCTCGGTATCCTCGTCGTCGGTCAGCGTCGGATATTCTTGCGTTACATGCGAAAGAGGCAGGGAGAACACAGTGTCCTCGGGCTCCACGGGCGCATGGCCCGCCGGGGCGGCATGAGCCGGCGCGGTCGCGGGGGCGGCCGACGTCTCTGGCATGGTTGCGGACTTGTTCTCCTCGTCGATCATCGACGGTTCACCTTCATGACCACGTCGCCAATCTGGACTTCGTCGCCCTCGCGCAGCGTTGCGGGTTCCACCAGCTGGCGGCCGTTGACGAGCGTGCCGTTAAGCGAGTTGAGGTCCTCGATAATAAGTGCCGGACCCTGCAGCGAAAAACGCGCATGCGAGGCCGAGACAAACGGTTCGTTGATGCAGATGTCCGACGACGGCGAACGGCCGACGATGACGGGGCCGAGCATATCTACGTGGATGCCGCGGATGCCGCGCGGGCCCTTGTCCACATCGATCGTCCAGATGGCCGAGTCGCGGCGCTGGCCGCGGACGAGCCCCACGCCGGTCTTCATGACGGCAAACAGGAAGATATAAAGCAGGACGACCAGGACGATGCGGCCTGCAAACAGGACGATATCGATGTTCATAAGCGACTATCCCCTAAATTCGAACGTGCTCAGGCCAAACGTCAGCAGGTCGCCGTTGCGCAGCGGGCAGCGCGTGATGCGGCGGTTGTTGACGAGCGTGCCGTTGGTGGAGTTGAGGTCCTCGATCGACCAGTCCGAGCCGGTAAAGGTGAGCTGGGCATGACGGCGCGACACGTTGGGGTCGCGCAGGGCGATGTCGGAAACCGAGCGCTCGCGACCGATGGTCACCTGTGCGGAGGTGATGGCGTGGCTCTCGCCGCTCACGACGTCGACGAGCTGGGCGAGCGGACGCTGCGGGGCGCGAGAGCTTGCCATGTTGGAGGCGATGCTGGCTGCGGCGCCAAGGCCAGCGGCGGCGCCGGTCGCGGCGGCTCCGCCCATGCCGGCAAGCGCGTCGCGCGAGACGGTTTGGGGCACGGGAATGGGTGCGGCGGCGGGGTCGGGCATATTGGGCGCAAAGGGGTCGGCCACGGCAAGCGGGTCGGGAGTGGCAGCACGAGGTGCCGGCTGCTGCTGCGGCATAGCAGCGGGGTGTTGCTGCGGAGCGGCAAACTGCTGCTGGCCGGCGCGCGGGGCGCTGGCGGCACGGCTCGCGGCCGAGTTGTTCTGGCCCAGGCCGTTTTGGTAGGCGCGCTCTTCCTCGTACAGGCGACCGAGCGTGGGGGCATCGACGTTCTCGGCAAAGACCGAGAACTTGCCGCCGCGCAGCTGCGGGTCGATCATAAAGCGAACGAGGGGCTCGCCGACAAAGACGTAACGGCGCTTTTCGGCCTGCGCTTTCACAAACTCGCGGACCTCGCGCGAAAGCTCGGGATAGAACGGGGCGAGCATGGGATCGTCGTCGGCGGCAATCAGGATGGTATAGAGCGCCGGCGCGGTGTTGACGCCGTTGATCACCAGAGTCTGATCCTCCATGTCGCGAGCGGCCTGCTTGGCAAGCTTCTTAAAGGAGAACGGGGCACGGGTGGCACCGAAGATGCCGGCCACGTGGTCCTCGAAGATGTTCAGGAAGTTCACGAAAGATCACTCTCCGTATAGGTTCTTTGGTATCCGAGCAAATAAAGGCATATCCCGACGATTATAGAGGATAGGATTCCCGTAACCGCCGCCTTGGCGACGACCGGGCCCGCAAGGCTGGCAATTTCCATATGGTGTGCAAGACAAAACGATACGGCCGAGCCGATGCCGGCGACGGCAATTGCGACGATGGCGGCAAGGTTCGATCCCTGCTCGGCGCGCTTGGCATGAGCATTGAGCAGCAGCGATGTTGCCGCGGCTGTTGCTGCAACCAGCACGATTGCAGCGAGAAGGAGCGCGTCTCCCAGCGCTGCGGCGACATTGCTAAGCCCCAGTACGCCTCCCGCAGAGAGAGCCGCTGCAGCAAGGCGGGCAAAGAGTGCGCCCATGCCCGTGGCTGCCGCGGCGCTTGCCGGGCCGAGCCAAAACGCCGCGATGCTCGCGGCGGCTCCGGCGGCAAGGAGGGCGTCGCCGGTGAGGCAGCCCAGCGCAAGCGCGCAGGTGAGCGTCGTGCTCGCAGCTGCCTCGGTGCGGCCCCAGGCGATCCACCAACCGGACATGGTGGCGGCAAAGAGCACCGCGACGGGCAGCATCGACAGGATGCCCTGCGCCTGCATGGTGGCGTTGGCCATGAGCACCAAAAAGCCCACGGTCGAGATGGCCGAGCCGATCTGCGGGGCCAGGCCGGCTGCCGCACCGATCGCGATGGCCGCCACGACCAGCCCGGGAAGCGCCGCGACGCCGGCTGTCTGCATAAGCAAAAAGCTAAAGGCTCCGCATGAGAGCGCTGAGATGCCGCGCATGGTGTAGTTGCGCGCGTGGCTCCAGCGCGAGCCCGCCCAACCAAGCGCGGGGTCGATCTCGACGGTGTCATCTTCGTAGGGTAGCGACTCCATATCGTCTGCCGCGCACTCGTCATCTGAAAGTTCGCCCACCATCTGCTCCAAGCTGCGACGGCCTTCGCGCACGCTTCCTAAGCCGGCAAGGAGTCGGTCGCAGAATGCCTCAATGCTATCGGGGCGGTCTTGCGGCATGGGGGAGAGAGCGCTCATGAGCGCCGCCTCGGCCCCCGGGGGAAAGTGAGGGATCAGTTCGCTGGGATAGGTGGCGCCGCCGATGATGCGGTCGAGCGAGTCGGCAGGCGTGGCCGCCATAAAGGGGGCACTGCCGCACAGGCCCTCGTAGATCACGCAGGCAAGGGCAAAGACATCGGCACGTTCGTCGACCGTGCCGGTCTCGATATCGAGCTGCTCGGGCGGCATGTAGCCGATGGTGCCGCCGCGCGATCCGCCAAAGCCGCCGGCGGACGACAGCCGCGCCATGCCAAAGTCGGTGAGCTTTACATTGCCCGAATGGTCGATAAGCACATTGGCGGGCTTTATGTCCAGATGAAGCACGCCGTTTGCATGGGCAAAGGTGAGTGCCTGACCCAGCGCGTCGGCAATGGCCGCGGCCTCGTCAAAGGTGAGCGAGTGGCCGTCCACGCGATGCAAAAACTCGGCCAACGACATACCGTCGACATACTCCATGACCAGGTAGGCATAGGCGGTGTCGTGCGTAAAGTCGATAACCTGCACGATATTGGGATGTTGAAGCATGGCGGCGGTATGCGCCTCGCGCAGCACGTCCATGATGTCGCTGGCGGGCATGCCGGCGCCGTTGATAAGGGGGATGCGCTTAATGGCCACGCGACGGCGCAGATGCGTGTCGCGGCAAATCTCGATGGAGCCAAAACCGCCGGTCGCAAGCGTCTCGAGCGGCTGGTACCGCTTGAGCAGCTCGCGAGAGCTAGTGCCCTCCAAGGGAACGTCCGGCGAGAACCGGGCGGTATGTTGCGAGAAAAGCGGCATGGCCAACCCTCGTGCGTTTAAAGTTCGTTTGCGAGCGGCGGGCGCGGGGCCGAGCCGTTCGCGGTGGCATAGATGCTGCTAGTGTAGCACGCTCAGGCGGATGGCGAGGATGGCGGGATGCGAGGCTGCCTGTCTGGCTTGGCCTTCGTCTCGACCCATCCGGAAAGCGCGCCCCAGTTTGCGGCCAAATACTGGGACACGCTTTCCGAATGGGGTGTGCTGCGGAAACTGCGTCCCAGAATATTGACTCAGAACGGGATACAGTTTCCAGATCGACGCTCAAAAGGAAACCGCATCCCGCTTTGATGCGGGGACTGCGGACAAAAGCTGAACCGTGATCTGGCTCGGATTGGAGTTCGCCTGAATCGTTGATGCTGGCTGGTGTGGGCGTGGAGATAAACGAGCAGCCCGAGCGATATAATGACACGCTATGGAGGTCATATGCTCTTTTCCCGCTGTTCTGCCACATCTGCTTTCGCCATTGCGCTCGTCGTAATGGCGGTTACCCCTTATCACCGGTTTTCATCTTCAATCGGCTTGGCATCAGGTGCAATGACCTGGCTCGTTATCCTTGGCGCATGCCTCGCGGCGTTTGGTCATGGTGTTGCGCTCCGCAAGGGGAGAGAAATAAGACGGCCGGGTCGCCTTGGCGTCTTCGGTGTTTTCCTTGCTGCTATTGCGGTGGTTCCCGAATGGGTCGACTTGGCCTTCTATGCTCGCGGAGATTCTATTCCAATCGTGTTTGCACCAATCTGGTTGTTGCATCGTGTTTCGTGTGCCTTGTGCCTGTCTCTTATACACATCTGACGCTGCCGACGAACTCTAGGGTGTA
>CABSNH010000044.1 GCA_902478985.1 uncultured Collinsella sp. | reverse complement strand
CTTTGTAAAGCCGTTTGTCTCCACCCGCGTAGCGGGTGGTTCAAAGCTGGCCGCTACGCGGCCAGCAGACTAAAGTCTTGAACATAAAGCGCGGCCTAAAAGGCCGCGCACCATATTCAATTCAGCCAAGTAATCCCCTGTCGCGACAGCGCCGAGCCGCAGGGCAGAGAGCAAGTTCCCTCCCAGCGCACTCCGCAGGACGCAAGAAGCCCTCGCCGCACGAAGTGCGCAGCGAGGACTTCTTGCATGTCCGAGGACGCGCTGGGAGGGAACTTGCTCTCTGCCCGGACGTGCTCGCCAAGAGCTGTAAGGCAAATTACGCGACGGTGTAAACCCAGTTGTGCTTATCCTCGACAGCACCGGACTGAATACCAGTCAGGGTCTCGCGAAGCTTCTTCATCACGGGGCCGATCTCGGTGCAGCCAGCCGGGAAGGTCACGGTCTCATCGGCACCGTAGACCTTGTTGTCGATCTCGCCCACCGGAGAGATGACGGCAGCGGTGCCGCACAGGCCGCACTCCACAAAGGTGCCGGCCTTGACCTCAGCCCACTCGACGGGACGCTGGTCAACGGTCATGCCCAGATCCTCGGCAACCTGAACGAGCGAACGACGGGTGATGGAGGGCAGGATGGAGTCGGTGTGAGACTGCGGAACGACGAGCGTGCCGTCCTCCTTCACGAACAGAACGTTCGCGCCACCGGTCTCCTCGACATAGGTGCGGGACTCGGAGTCGAGATACAGGTTCTCGGCATAACCCTCGCGATGGGCCTCCATCGTGGGCTTAAGGGACATGGCGTAGTTCAGGCCGGCCTTGATATTGCCGGTGCCGTGCGGTGCGGCGCGGTCGTACTCGGAAACGCGCAGCTTGACGGGCTTGAGGCCGCCCTTAAAGTACGGACCGACCGGGGTCACGAGAATGCGGAACGTGTACTCAGGAGCGGGAGCCACGCCGATCACGTCACCGGAGCCGATCATAAACGGACGCACGTACAGGGTCGCACCGGAACCGAAGGGCGGAACCCAAGCGGCGTTGGCAGAAACGACCTGCTTGACGGCCTCAACAAACTTATCCTTGGGGAACGGGGGCATCTCGAGGCGCTGGGCAGAGTTATACATGCGCTCGGCGTTCATGTCGGGACGGAAGCAGACGATGCTGCCGTCCTCGGCGGTGTAGGCCTTCAGGCCCTCAAAGACCTCCTGGCAGTAATGGAAGATGCCACCGCACTCGGAGACATGCAGGGTGTGGTCGGTGGTCAGGCCGCCCTCGTCCCACTCGCCATCCTTCCAATGAGCCTCGTAGCTGTAATCGGTCTTCATGTAGCCAAAGCCGAGGCTACCCCAATCGATATCCTTCTTCTCGACAGTCATATGTCGCTCCTTACATACACAGTTGCATACTCGCGAACTCGCACGCAAGGACCGAGGCCGACCGCGTCGCAACGTCGCACGCCCGGAGCGTAGAGCCGGACGGGACACGCGGGCAACACCAAAGCCCATGGCACATCGATTCGCATGCAGGAGATTGTACTCCCCGTACGCGTCTGATAAAACGCTTTTCTTTAACTAAGTAAAGTATTTTCATTTGCCCGAAGCATAAAGGCCCGCCACCGTAAGCGGTGACGGGCCTCAACTGCACGGTCTGCGCGCTGGCTCGAGCTACACGTTCTTTTTGCCCAGCTTAGCCTTAACCAGGCCGACCACGGTCGGGATGATCGACACGGCGACAATGCCGATAATCAGCAGCTCAAAGTGCTCCTGCACAAAGGGAATGCCGCCAAAGAAGTAGCCCAGCAGCGTAAAGAGCGTCGACCAGGTAATGCCGCCCAGCACGTTAAAGACAACGAAGTTGCGCCAGTGCATGCCGCCCATGCCGGCGATAAAGGGCACAAAGGTGCGGATAAACGGAAAGAAGCGGCCCAGGAAGATGGCCAGGTGGCCCCACTTATCCAAGAAGTCCTCGGACTTTTTGATGCGCTCGGGCGTCATGGCCTTTACCTTGCCCGAGGCGATGATCTTGCGACCAAAGAAGTGGCCGATCATAAAGTTGCACTGATCGCCCAGGATGGCTGCGGCCCATGCGGTGGCCAGCAGGGCCACGATGTTAAAGCCACCGTTGTGGGCAAAGAAGCCCGAAGCAAACAGCAGCGAATCGCCAGGGAGAAACGGGAAGAACACCACGCCTGTCTCGATAAAGATAATCAGGAACACGCAGCCGTAGGCCATAAGCGGGCCGGCGGCGATCCAGCTGGCAATCGCGGTGCGCGGGTCTTTGAGCAGCTCGGCGATAAAATTGATGAAACCCATGAAGTAAAACCTCTCAGTTGTGGGCGCGGACACGTCCAAGTTGACCAGTATACGGTTGCGGTGCCCCCTCGTGCGCAACCCCACAAAAGCATGACTCCATTACCAGCAAGTTTGCATAACTGACACCTGTCGTGCAAAGCCGCCAAGATTGTCCTTCCTAATCCCTAGCGAATCGCTATACTTTATTGAATCGCATTGCCATGGCGCTAAGGGAGGGCGGTCGGTGAGCTTTATCAATACCATTCGCGAGGACATCAAGACCGTCCAGGCGCAGGACCCCGCCGCGCAAAACGGTCTGGTCATCTTCCTTTCCTATCCCGGCCTGCACGCCAAGTGGAACCACGTGCCAGAGCACTGGCTCTGGGAGCATGGCCATCGCTCGCTCGCCCGTGTGCTCTCGCAAATCACCCGCCACATTACCGGCGTCGAGATTCATCCCGCTGCACAGATCGGCAAGCATTTCTTTATCGACCACGCCATGGGCGTCGTCATCGGCGAAACCACCATTGTGGGCGACAACTGCGTGCTCTACCAGGGCGTCACGCTTGGCGGCACCGGCAACGAGACCGGCAAGCGCCACCCCACCCTGGGCAACAACGTCACCGTGGGCACAGGCGCTAAAGTGCTCGGCAACATTCGCATCGGCAACAACGTCAAAATCGGCGGCAATTCGGTCGTCGTCAAGGACGTACCCGACAACTGCACCGTCGTGGGCGTGCCGGGACGCATCATCAAGCGCAACGGCTGCCGCGTGTTCGAGGAGAGCTTCGATGCCAAGCAGCATCGCGAGTACATGCCCGACGCCGCCGCCGAGCAGTCCGCGCTCAACCGTCAGGGCATCACCGAGAACGCCCGCCGCGTCAAGGAACTCGAGCGAGAGGTAGCCGAGCTCAAAACCCTCGTCGCCAAGCTCGTGGACGAACGCTAGAGCCGGACGGCCACCGACAACATTGACGCCAACGCAAAGGCGCGCCAGAGGATTCACCCCCGGCGCGCCTTATTTGCGATGTGACAAAGGGACTGTCCCTTTGTCACATTATGCGAACTGACTCAGATAGAGGTCGGCGTAGGCACCCTCGGCAGCCAGCAGCTCCTTATGCGTACCCTGCTCGATAATGTTGCCGTGATCCATGACCAAGATCAGGTCGGCATCTACGATCGTCGACAGACGGTGCGCGATCACAAAGCTCGTACGCCCACGCATGAGCGCGTCCATGGCGCGGCCGATGGCGAGCTCGGTGCGCGTGTCCACACTCGACGTCGCCTCGTCCAGGATGAGAATCGCCGGGTTGTTGAGCAGCACGCGCGCAATGGTCAGCAGCTGGCGCTGACCCTGGCTAATGCTCTCGGCATCGTTGGCCACGCGCGTGTCATAGCCCTGCGGCATGGTGCGCACAAAGAAGTCGACCTGCGCGGCGCGTGCGGCCGCCACGATCTCCTCGCGCGTCGCCTCGGGGCAGCCATAGGCGATATTCTCGGCAATCGTTCCGTCGAACAGCCAGGCATCCTGCAACACCATGCCAAACTGCTGGCGCAGCTCGCCACGATCCATGCGGCTCGTGTCCACGCCGTCGAGCGTAATGCGCCCGCCGTCAATCTCGTAGAAGCGCATGAGCAGGTTGATGAGCGTGGTTTTGCCCGCGCCCGTGGTTCCCACCACGGCGATCTTCTGGCCCGGCTCGGCGGTAAACGACACGTCGCGCATGAGCGGCTTGTCGGGCGCGTAGCCAAAGCGTACATGCTCAAAAGCGACACGGCCCTCAACGCGACCCGGCAGCCTGGCGGCCTCGCCCGGCTGCGGATCCGCCTCCATCTCGGGTTCATCGAGCAGGTCGAACACGCGCTCCGCACTCGCCAGCGCGCTCTGCAGCGAGTTGAAGGTAAACGACAGCTGCGTCATGGGCTCAGATGCCTCGTAGATAAACTGGAAGAACGCCTGGAACACGCCGACGGTCATGTGGCCGGCAACCAGCATACTGCAGCCCACAATCGCAATCACGATCTGTGCCAGGCGGCCGATAAAGCGCACCGCGGGGCCGACGGCGTTAATCATGAAGTCGGCCTTGGCACTCACGCGTGCCAGCTCGCCCGAGGCCTGGTGTACCTCGGCAGAACTTTGGCGCTCGCGGTTAAACGCGCGAATCACCAGACGGCCCGAGTAGCCTTCCTCAACCGCGCTCGTAATCCTTGACACCCACTCCTGGCGCTCACCGGTTACGTCATGCGTGCGGCGCGAGACCACCTTGGTCACCAACAGCGACAACGCCGTAAAGAACAAAAAGACGAGCGTGAGCGGCACGCTAAACACGAACATCACGCTCACGGCGCCCACCACGGTACCGATCGACACCAGAAGCTGCAGCAAGCCGCGCTGCATGCTCTCGGACATCTTGTCCAAGTCGTTGGTCGCACGGCTGACGACCTCGCCGGGACGATGCGCGTCGAAGAAGGCAAGCGGCAGACGGTTGAGCTTTTGTGCGATGCGGTTGCGTAGGAGCAGGTTGAGGCGTTCGGCCACGCTCGACATCAAAAAGCTCTGGAGTGCGTAGAACGAGGCAGCGGCCGTCCAGATCATAAAGTAGATGAAGATGGTCCTGCCGCAGTTCTCCCAGGTGATGTTGAAGGTGGTGTCGTTGGCAAACGCCACCTGAATGTGGCCCCACAGCTCATCGATCACGCGGGCGCTGTATGCCGGCGCGGCGGTGTTAAAGATGGCATAGAACACAATGCTCGCGAACACGATATAGAAGCGCCAGTGGTCGCCGGCAGCCTCGCTCCACAGGCGGCGCACCGTCGCCCAGGTGTCGCGGGGTGTCTCGTCCTCATCCTCGTCGTCAACGTCGCGCATGCGCTCCGCCTCGGCGCGGGCGCGCTCGTCCTCGGCGCGCTCATTTTCCTCATAGAGTGCCTGGCGACGAGCCTCGCGCTCCGCCGCCTTGGCGGCTTCGTCCAGGTCGGGCGTGGCGCCCGTCTCCTCAACTGTCTCTGCATCCGCGGCGCCATCGGCGATGCCCTGCTTCTTGAGCTCCTCGGTCATGCTACTCACCTCCCTTCATCTGCGATTCCGCGATAGCACGGTACACCTCGCAGGTTTCCATGAGCTCGTCGTGCGTGCCTAGGCCCACGACCTCGCCATCCCTGAGCACCACGATCTGGTCGGCATGCAGAATGGTCGAGATACGCTGCGCGATGATGAGCACCGCAGCGTCACGCGTCTCGTCTTGCAACGCATGGCGCAGGGCGGCATCGGTCTTAAAGTCCAGGGCCGAGAAACTGTCATCGAAGATATATAGATCGGCATGCTTCATGAGCGCACGGGCGATGGCCAGACGCTGGCGCTGGCCGCCCGAAAAGTTCGTGCCGCCCTGCGCCACCGGGGTATCGAGCCCCTGCGGCTGATCGAGCACAAAGGTGCTCTGGGCAACCCGGAGCGCATGAAGCATGTCGGCCTCAGTCGCGTCTTCGTTGCCAAAGCGCAGATTGCTTGCTACGGTGCCCGAGAACAGCCATGCCTTTTGCGGCACATAGGCAATGCGCCCGCGAATCTCGTCTTGCGAAAGGTCGTGCAGATCAACGCCGTCCAGGCGAATGGCGCCCTTGGTGGCATCGTGGAAGCGCAGCAGGAGCTTGGCCACCGTCGATTTGCCCGAGCCCGTCGAGCCGACGATCGCGGTCGTCTGACCGCGGCGACAGGTAAAGCTCAGATTGCACAGCGTGTCCTCGTCGGCGTCGTCAAAACGAAACGACATATGATCGAACACGGCGACCGCGTCGGCTCCGTCTGCGGACTCAGGCGCCCCGTCGCCCAGCGTAGCCTTGCCGTCCACGATGCTCGGCTCGATTTCGAGCACCTGCTGCGCACGGTTGAGGCACGCCGCGGCGCGCGGAAGCGTCAGAATCACCATCTGCGCCATCATCACAAAGAAAAGAATCAGGATCGCGTATTCCAACACGGCCGAAATGCTGCCGATTTGCATGGCGTGGACGCCCACGCGGTTGCCGCCCACCCACAGCACCGCCACCTCGGCGATGTTCATCAAAAAGAAGCTGGAGCTGTCGAGGCCCACAAACAGGTGGTTGACCTTGATGGCGTTGGCCGCGTAATCGCTAAACACCTCGTCCAGGCGCTGCTCCTCGTGGCGCTCCTTGTTAAATGCGCGGATGACGCGCACGCCCACGATGTTCTCGCGCAGCACCACGTTCATGCGGTCGATAAAGCTCTGCAGGCGCATAAAAATCGGCGCGGCGTTAGCCACCGTAAAGACCGCCGCCACCAGCACGATCGCAACCACCACGCCCAGCAGCGTGCCCATGGCGGGATCGATGAACCAAGCAAAAATGATGCCTGCCACGGCCAAGAATGGCACCGGCAACACCAGCTGAATCGTCTGAAGGACAGCTTGCTGAATCACGTTGATGTCGTTGAGCGAGCGTGTGATCATCGAACCCGTGCCAAAGCGCTCAAAGTCGCTGGCGGACAGCTCGAGCGACTTGTCGTACACAGCATTGCGGATATCGCAGGCCACGTTGGCGGCCAGGCGCGCCGAAAGATAGCAGCCCAGCACCGTGCCGCCGCTGGCCATGCCGGTCGCGATAAGCATGTACAGGCCGTTACGTAAAATATAGTCGACATCGCCCGTGGTAATACCGGTGTTGACCATGTTCGCCAGCATCGTGGGAACCAACAGCGTACCGACGTTATCTATCAGCACCGCAAACAGCGTCACCGCAATCAGACCGCGGTACGGCCTCATAAACCTCATTAAGAGTCGCATGTGTCCCCCTCGCCCTTATCGTCAGCCTCGTTCTCGGCGGCCACTTGCCGTTTAAATGCCTCGCACTCTTCGTTCAGAACATGGGAGAATTTACCGACCAGGCGCATGATCTCGCGCTGTTCCCACGGCTCGAGCGCTTCGAATGCCTGTTGCTCGGCTTTTTGCGCCGGTAACGCGTAGCGCTTGGCAAACCGCACGCCTTCTTCGGTCAATCGCACAACCTTGTTCTTACGACTGCCCTCGGCAAACTCCAACGTCGCAAGCCCTCGCGCCCTAAGCGTCTTGATCGCCGAATTGATGGTCTGTTTGCTGTAGAACCATTCACTCGTCAGCCGACTCACGGCAACGCTTCCGCCCGCTGCACTCGTGTCGACGAGCATCCAGTAGGCGCAGTCCGAAAGACCGCAGGTACGCGCGAACTCCGAATAGATACGGTCAAGCCCGTTAAGCATCCGGTCGAAATCGACCAGGCTAACTGCACTATTCATCTCTCCCACCATTCGATAGTCCGAGTTTTGACCAATTTATATCTCTACATTAGTCCGAGTTTTGACTATCGTCAATACGCTCGTTGTTTATGGTCGGCTCTACATAAGCATATCGACAAAAAAGACCGCCGGCGCGGGGGCGGCGCCGGCGGTTGCGAGAGAATATCAGTTGTTGGCCGTTAGGCAGCAACGGCCTCGTAGACCGTGGCGCCCGAGAAGCTATCGTGCAGGCTCTTGCCGCAGATCCACGGCAGCTCGACGACCTCGCAGACCGTGTTGACCAGCTCGGAGCAGTCAGTAAAGTGGCCCTTATCGTTGAGGGCCTCGCAATCCTGAACACGCCAATAGCCATCGGTGTGCGTGATGTAGTACTCGTGATCATTGATCGACACGAAAGCGCGCGTCTTGGAACGCAGCAGCTTCAGAAATCCTTCGAAGTCGGTCTCGACGACATCTCCAGCCTGGAACATGATGTTACCTCCTGGCCCGGCGCCACCATGGCGCGTTGATAAACGTTGGTGCTCCTTTAGTAAAACCTTTATCAGAGCTTATGCGCGCATCATTTAGGCAAGTGGTAAAAAACCGCAGGGTAGACGGGATAAAACGTTTAACCATCCCACCGGTTTGTCACATTCTGGCTGAAGTTTTATGCAAACCAACTTTTCCACTTGGTAGCTTGCGTTGTTTGGGGCCGACTACGCGATTACGGTTTTGGTTCGGCGGGTAAGAACGAGGCATCGAAACCAACGTCAGGAGGACCCATGGAGACCATCGAAGCACTCATCCACCGCCGCAGCTGCCGCAAATACAGCGATCGCCCTGTCGAGGCCGAGAAGCTCGCACGCATTATCGAAGCCGGCCAGTACGCGCCGAGCGGCATGGGACGCCAGCCGGTCACGTTCGTCGCCGTCACCGACCCCGCAACCGTCGAGCGCCTCTCGCAGCTCAACGCCCAAGTTATGGGCAGAGAGGGAGATCCCTTCTACGGCGCCAAGACCGTTGTGGTGGCGCTGGTCGACCGCAGCGTGCCCACGCACCTGGAAGACGGCTCGCTCGCCATGGGCAACCTGCTCAACGCAGCCTATGCGCTGGGCGTCGATTCGTGTTGGATCCACCGCGCGCACGAGGTCTTTGACTCACCCGAGGGACTGGAACTGCTGACCAAGTGGGGTCTGCCCGCCGACGGAAGCCTGCGCGGTGTGGGCAACTGCATTCTGGGCTATGCCGAGGGCACGCTTCCCGAAGCAAAGCCGCGCCGCGACAACGTGGTGTATGTTCCGCCGTTCTAACGAACGGCGGAACCGTTGACGCTGCGCGAGCCGCATTAACGCCAATCTGACGTTCAATTTCGAGGGCGCGACCAAAAGGTCAGCGCCCTCTCATTTCACGTCACCTTGGCGCAAATGCGGCCCGCTCGCTGTTGGTGCCTGACATCGAGTGAGCCACTGTCTTGGGCAGCTAAAAGGCCCCGTCCCATATTTGCTGCCCCACTCGCAACTTATCTTGCCGATGGAGTTGTTGCCGTTTCGCTCGTCTGACTCGCATCGGCGTCGTCGCTTTGCCCGCCTTCGTCCTTTTGAGCATCGGCAATGGTGGCAGCAGCTGCGACCATACCGCGCTGGGGCGCCACACCCGTCTGGTCTTGTGCGCCTTCAACAAGCTCCGTGCCAGCATGCGCAAGTTCAGGCGATTTGAACATCGCGCCCAGACTCGCGCCGTCGCCGGCATATCCGAGCGCCGCGAGCGCGATGACGATTATCGCGGCAACGACCACGATCGGCACGTAACGATGCCAGCCTGCAGGATTGAGGCCGCTACGGCGGGCAGCACCGCGGCTAATGTAGCCAAGCGTTCCATCGTGCTTGAGCTTTGAGCCCACCACGCGCCTTCGTCCCCACAACGAGGACTCGGCCTGCATGGCCAAGCGAGCGCTTGCCGAAGGATAGCCATATTTTGTGCGCTTGAACGAGCCGTCGAACCCCGAGGCGCTTTTGCCCCACGTCCGCGAAGTCGTACGCCGGCCGACCGGCGCCGCACTTCGCTTTGTTCGGTTCGTTTTTGAAGTCTCCGCCATACTCCCCCGCACGCCGTAACACAATCGAAACAATGCTTCTTTGGACTGTATCACACGCGCCGCACGCGGTCACGGCGCCTCGCTCAGCGGTCGTTGTCCTTCAGCAGGCGCCATAAAGTCGTGCGGCTTATACCGAGCACCTCTGCCGCACGTGTCCTGTTGCCGTGAAGGTGCTGCAGGACCAACCGTGCGACATCGCGCTCGGTATCGGCCAGTGGACGCAAGATATACAGATCGCTATCGAGCGTCGGGGCACCAAAGGTCGCGGTCTTGATAACGTCCTCCTGGGCGAGCACCTCTTTCGCCACGGCACGCTCCACCGTTCCCGCCCCCACTAATATATAGAGTCGTTCAGAGACTTCACGCAGCTGCAGGTAGTTGCGGGGCCAACGGTACGCATCGAGCGTCTCTGCCGCCGCGGGCGACAAGGCAGGCGTTGCCGTCTCAAACATATCTGCCAGATACTCCAGATAGCGCGCAACTTTTTCCGACGCGCCGCCCTGCTCGGCAATCGCCGGCGCCACACTCACGGCGCAGGCCAGACGTTCGGTCACAAAGGCAGCCTGGTCGCTTTCGCCACCACCCGGCATATCGTTTGCCGTCAACACCACGTGGCAACGAGTTGCGAGCGCCGTGTCGATCATTGCGGACACGAGCTCGCGCAGGCGCTGGGATCCAACGGCATGCCAGCCGCCCACGCAAAGCGTCAGCCCCGTTTGGAAAAGCGGCGATTCGGAACTTTTAAGCAGATGGCGCCAACCGCGATCCGTAAGCTCATCGAGCGCAACGGACACAAAGGGCTGATCGGCATAGGGCCCATCCAGGTATAAACGTTTTGTAATCTGATCCTGCCCCGCGCCCAGTTCACCCTCGAGCATAAGGGGCACCCCGCGTGCGTAGCTCTCCCGTACGGGGGCAGCGACCGCTGCCGCGTCTTCGACGATGCCGTACGTGCTCGACTCGTAGCGAGCCTCGACTTCGTCGGCATTAAGCCACTCGATGCCCGCATGCGTCGCAGCGGCGCGCACCTCATGCGCCACAACCACCCAAAGCGCTCCGCGCTCCTTGGCCGTCGGGCGCACCGTCAAGCTCAACCGCACGCCCTCGTGGCCCATCACCAGGCGCGCCCCATCACCCACGCGAGCGAGACGCTCGGAAACAAAAGCGGCGACATCCCGCTCGAGCGCAGCGTCACTCATAGTCGAAATCACAACGCCACCGCGCTCGTCGATTGCCAGCGCCGATGCTCCGGCCGCGGACAATGCCTCAATCAGAATCTGCAGCTTGGCATCGCTGTCCATGGTTCGCCCCGCCTCCGGTCGCTGTCCCATCTGGGCCCCGCCATCTCAAGTGTTTCAAAATTGAACGATAATGTTCACCAAACACTATAGGGCCTGCGGTGCCTTCTTGCGAATATATGAATTGCCCCGCATCGCCATCCTGGCGGGGCGATAAGAGCTCTTCGGGACCTATCAACCTGCGGACAAGCCATACCCGCAAGAGCTCCTATCGCTCCACCGCGAGGATGCGCTCGCCAGCACGCAGCACGCAAATAAGCTACTTCTCTACCAGATTCCCAGCACGTGCTGCATTCCCAAGCTCATGCACGCAATGCCAATCCAGCAGCAAAAGCCCAATGCAATGGGCTTTCCGCCCTTTTTGACCAGCTCGACGATATCGGTATTAAAACCAATAGCCGCCATGGCCATCACAATAAAGAACTTCGACAGCTCCTTTATGGGCGCCGTAAAAGACGCGGGAAACTGAAGCACCGTGGTGATCACGCTCGCCAGCACAAAGAACAGCACGAACATGGGAAACGCGCGTTTAAGCGAGA
>CABSNH010000043.1 GCA_902478985.1 uncultured Collinsella sp. | reverse complement strand
TGGGCGTCGTCTTCCGCCGCCCGGTCATCAAAGCCAACGACTGGATCATCGAAAAGCTGGAGAGTACTAAATTAATCTAGCGCAACAGCGTGGCGTTACCGGAACATCGAGGTGTGCTCTGCCGATGCTTTAGCGTAGTGAATTGCGTGTGCCGCTTGGTTGTTGATACAGTAGCGGGGCGTGCCGGGGGTCCGGTGCGCCCCGTTTTTATTTGACCATGAGGCGGCACGCAGCCATGCGCGTGCGGACACCACGCCCAGATTGAGCGCGAGGATGCCCTATGGCCCAGCATGCCACTGACAATATCGAAATGATGCCCGATAGCCCTGTTGCTCGCGAGGACCTGGGCGCGGGCGGCACCTCCCGCGGCGCCGGCGCTCGCTCGCCGCTGTTCTGGAAAGTCCTGCTGCTTTCGGTGGCAGTCGTCTGGGGCTACTCCTTTACGACCATGAAGGACGCGCTCGACACCATTCCGGTGTTCGAACTGCTCTACGTGCGCTTTCTGCCTGCGGCGTTGGTCATGTTTTTCATCTTCCACAAGCGCATCATCGCGCACCTCAACGCCCGCAACCTTATCGTCGGACTTGGCATGGGCGCACTTATGTGGGCCGCCTACGCCCTGCAGACAGTCGGTCTGGCGCACACCACGGCGGGCAAGAATGCTTTTTTGACGGGCACGTATTGCATCGTTGTGCCGTTCGCGAGCTATTTTCTGAGCGGCGAAAAACTCACCCGCTATAACCTGGGCGCGGCGCTGCTGTGCTTGGCGGGCATTGGCTTGGTGGCGCTCGATAGCGTTGAATTCAACATCGGTGATGTCATTACGCTGGCGGGTGCGGTCTTTTTCGCCATCCAGATGGCGGTGACTGCCAAGTACGGTCGCAAAATGGACATCAACGTCATCACGTTTTGGATGTTTGTGGGCAACGGCGTGCTGAGCCTGGCAACGTCGCTGCTATTCGAGACCCAAGCGCCTCTGTCCGTGTGGACGCCGAGCTTTATCAGCGCGATGGCGTTTCTCTCGGTTGGTTGCACATGCGCGGCTCTGCTCATCCAAAACGTCGGCTTGGCGCATGTCTCGGCCTCGACGGGCTCACTGCTCCTTTCGATGGAGTCGCCTTCGGGCGTGCTGTTCTCGGTGCTGCTGATGGGGGAGGCGCTCACCTCGCGCCTGCTCGCCGGCTTCGCGCTCATCTTTCTTTCGATTATCTTGAGCGAGACGCATTTCGATTTCTTGCGCCGAAAATCACACCCGCAATTGTAAACAACTTGTTGCGCCGCCCTCCCAGGGCGGCATTTTTATGTCATGCCCTTACAGTTGTACCTTGCACTTTACGCTATCAAAGTGCGTGCTGCAAAAACGTTACTGGAGGGCTTCTATGGCATCAGCTCTGTCCAATTTTCAACCGCAACCAGCGCCCCAGGCCACCGCGGCGGCGCAGGCCGCTATCGGTGACGGTCTTGTCGCAGAAGCTCAGGCTTTTGCAGACGAGCTCGCTGCATGGCGACACGATCTACACCAGATGCCCGAGCTGGGTAACAATCTTCCGCAGACGTCTGCCTATATCCAGGCACGTCTGGACGAGATGGACATCCCCCATACCACGCTAGTCGACGGTTCCTGCGTCGTTGGCCTGATCGGTGCCGGTGCGGCCGCTCAGGGCAATGGCACGTGCAAGGACGAGCAGGCCGGAACGGTCGTCATGCTTCGTGGCGACATGGATGCCCTGCCCGTTGCCGAAGAGTCGGGCGAGCCTTTCGCCTCTACCAACGGCTGCATGCATGCTTGCGGTCACGATATGCATGCGACGGCGTTGCTCGGCGCGGCCCGTTTGCTCAAGGCTCGAGAGGCCGAGCTTGTGGAGGCCAACGCTACCGTCAAGTTGCTGTTCCAGCCGGGCGAGGAGACCTTTGAAGGGGCACGCGCTGCCATCGCCGATGGCCTGCTGCAGAACCCGCGTCCTCAGGCGGCCTTTGCCATGCATGTCAACAGCCAGTCGCCGCTTGGCCTGGTGCTCTACGGCAGTCCGGCGCTTTCGGGCGTGTACGGTTTCCGCATCACGCTCCAGGGCAAGGGCGGCCATGGCTCGAGCCCCGAGATCTGCATCGACCCCATCGCGGCCGGCGTCCATGTGCACCTGGCGCTCCAGGAGCTTATCGCCCGCGAGGTGCCGGCGGCCAAGGAAGTCGCACTTACCGTTGGTAAGTTTGCTGGCGGCTTGGCGGCCAACGTCATCCCCGACACCTGCGTGCTCGAGGGAACGCTGCGCGGCTTCGATGTTGAGCTCATGGAGCACCTCAAGGAGCGTATCGCCGAGGTCGTCAACGGCGTGGCCGCAACGTATCGCACGTCGGCCACCATCGAGACGCTCTCGGATGTTCCCCCGCTCGTGCTCGATGACGACGTGACCCAGGCTTCGCTTGGCTACGTGGGTGCGACGCTGCCCAAGGCCGCCTTCCTGCCGCTGTTCCATGCCATGGCGAGCGAGGACTTTGCGCTTATCTCGAGTGAGATACCGAGCGCATACTTTACGATCGGCGCGGCTGTGACCGATACGGACGAACACTTTGCCCAGCATCATCCCAAGGCGCGCTTTAGCGATGCCGAGCTGCCACTTGGCGCCGCGGCTTATGCGGCAGTCGCTTTGGGCTACATCGCCGACCACCGGTAGCACCCAATCTTGCTACTCGTTTGTTTAAAAAGGAGCAGTATGTCCCAGCAGCGTAAGTTCTTCCCCGGCTGGCTCGTGGTGGCTTCCGGCTTTGTCATCATGGCCACGTGCTACACGATTTTCGTCAACTGCATGAGCCTGTTTCAGCCGCTCGTCGTCAGCGACCTGGGCATCACGCTTGCGCAGTACAACATCTCCAACGCCATCTCCACCGTGGTGAGCGTTATCGGCTCACTTGTGATCGGTCATGTTGCCGATAAAGTAAGCGGTCGCGTTTTGGGCTCCCTCACTGTAATCGCCACCTCTGCCGTTCTTGCCGGCATGAGCCTTGTCGGTGAACTGTGGCAGGTCTACGTGCTCTTTTCTGTTTGCCCCGTTCTGTCCGTGGCTGCCCTGGAAGCCGAATGGATGCTCGTACCATCATTCGGCTTCCAGGGCGGCCACGGGCCTACGAAATGATCCGTTTTCCTCCGTCCCCAACAGATCATGTGATCCGAAGGGGACGGAGGAAGACGGATCGCAAACCGCGGCGGCGCATCTGGCCGAACGAGCCCCCATACCCTCGTTCGGTCAGACGCGCCGCCGCGTTTTGTTTTTGTGCCGTATAATGACCACTACCTATGACGCGATACAAAAGAAAGGTGTTTGCCCATGCAGGCACAGAAGGCGGAGGGAACCCGCGACCTTATCGGCGCCGAGATGCGCGCCTGGCAAAAGATGCAGCAGATTGCGGCCAGCGTATTCGAGCCGTTTGGCTTTAAGCCCATCGAGACGCCCGCGATCGAGCAGGTGGACGTGTTTGTCCACGGCATCGGCCAGTCGACCGACGTCGTGCGCAAGGAGATGTTCCGCGTGTTTAGCGGCGCCAACCTGGAGCGCGTCTTTACCGAAGGCACCGATACCAAGCTCAAGCCCAAGCAGCGCTTGGCGCTTCGCCCCGAGGGCACGGCCGGTGTGGTGCGCGCCGTCGTGGAGAACAACCTGGTGCCCCAGGGCTCCACGCCGTTTAAGGCCTACTATGCCGAGGCCATGTTCCGCGGCGAGCGTCCCCAGAAGGGGCGTCTGCGTCAGTTCCACCAGGTGGGCATCGAGTGGCTCGGCGCTCCCGATCCGGCGGCAGACGCCGAGTGCATCATCATGCTCATGGAGTTCTACAAGCGCCTTGGTTTCGATCTTTCCAAGCTTCGTCTGCTCATTAACTCGATGGGCGATGCCCAGTGCCGTCCGGCCTATCGCGAGCAGGTCAAGCAGTTCATTCTCGATCACGCCGACGAGATGTGCGATGAGTGCCGCGAGCGCGCCGAGCTTAACCCGCTGCGCGCCTTCGACTGCAAGAACGACCATTGCCGCGAGATCATGGCCGAGGCTCCGCTGATGGGTGACAACCTGTGCGACGAGTGCCGCGAGCACTACGAGCAGGTCAAGCGCTATCTGGATGCCGCCGGTATCGAGTATGTCGAGGATCCCACCTTGGTGCGCGGCCTGGACTACTACACCCGTACCGTCTTTGAGGTCGAGGCCCCTGGCGCCGGCGTCGGCTCCATCGGCGGCGGCGGCCGCTACGACGGCCTGGTCGAGCTCGAGGGCGGCAAGCCTACGGCCGGCGTCGGCTTCGCCGTCGGTTTTGAGCGCGCCCTGCTGGCCCTACAGGCCTTTGGCGGCGACCTGGGTGCCGATGAGGCCCCGTGCGTCTACGTCGCCAACGCCGGCAAGGAGTTGCGCCAGAACGTCTTCGCCATTACGCAGGAGCTTCGCGCTGCAGGTATCGTGACCGAGGCCGACTACCAGGGCCGTTCGCTCAAGGCTCAGTTTAAGCAGGCCGACAAGGTGGGCGCCAAGCTCATTTTGGTCTTGGGCGGCGACGAGCTTGCCGCCGGCAAGGTCAAGGTGCGCGACATGCAAAGCCATGACGAGGTTCTCGTCGATCTGGCCAATGTGGTCGAGGCGGTTCGCGAGCGCCTGTAGCGCATCTTTTTGAGCTGCGGGCCTGCTAACGTGCCCTGCTCATGGAGAGCGATTGTTACGGGGGTGTTTCGCTTTTATGCGGAATGCCCCCGTTTACGTATGCCGCCCACCGAGAAATACGACCATTTGGGGCAAAAACCCTTGCAATGCAGAAAATACTTTTGTGTGGTAAAGCGCAATCAGTGTCGAAAGTATTTCTCAAGCGCCTATAATGAATACCGCATGTTACGTGCATAGAAGGAGGAATGGGAGGAAACGTGGCTGAGAACCTAAGCAACCAGTCTGTACCCGAAGCCGCGGCGCGCGTCGCTGCCGTGGTCAACCGCCTCGTTAACCGAATCGGCTCGAATGCCGAGTCCAGGGAGCGTCTCGCCGAGATCGAGATCCCCGAGGAGCTGCGCGATAATCTGGCGCTGTTCTTGCGCCTGGAGCGTCGTGTGCTTAGCGAGTATGATCCTGAGATCGCGGACCTGTTCGACAAGATCCTGTCGGCCGAGATTGTGGCCAATGCCGGCAACCCCGGTACCCGCGCTGCCGACGAAGCCGTCGACGAGCAGGGCGTGCCCACCGCCGACGAGCCCACTGCCGTGGCATTTCGTGAGGTCGTCGATCTGATCGACAGCCTGCCGCTCGATAAGCAGCAGGTCATTGTCCGCGCCTTTACGAGCTTCTTCCATCTGGCAAACCTGTCGGAGGAGAACTACCGTGTGGCGCAGCTGCGCGAGCGCGAGGCCGGTGCGTCGACCGATACCGAGGTCGATCCCGCCAACGAGCTCACCGTCGCCTATCACCAGCTGGTGAATGAGCTGGGCGTCGAGGGCGCCAACGAGCTGCTCGGCAAGCTTGAGTTCCATCCCGTCTTTACCGCGCATCCCACCGAGGCCCGTCGCAAGGCCGTCGAGGGCAAGATTCGCCGTATCTCCAACCTGCTGGAGGAGCGTCCGCGTCTGGGCGGCTCCGACCTGGTGGAGAACGAGCGCCATATGCTGCAGGAGATCGACGCCCTGGTGCGTACGAGCCCCATCGCGCTCAAGAAGCCCACGCCGGTCGAGGAAGCCGATACCATCATCGACATCTTCGATAACACGCTGTTCGACGTTATCCCCGTCATCTACCGTCGCTTTGACGACTGGGTGCTGGGCGACAAGGCCGGCACCGTGCCGCCACTGTGCCCGGCGTTCTTCCACCCCGGCAGCTGGATCGGTTCCGACCGTGACGGCAACCCCAACGTTACCGCCAAGGTGAGCCGCGAGGTCGCCGCCAAGTACTTCACCCACATGGTGCTCAAACTCGAGGACAAATGCCGCCGCATCGGCCGTAACCTCACGCTCGAGGCCACCTACAGCAAGCCTTCTGCCGAGCTCATTAACCTGTGGAACCATCAGGTCGAGATGAGCCCTCGGTACACGGCCCGCGCCGAGCTGATCTCCGAGCACGAGCCGCATCGCGCCGTCATGCTCGTCATGGCCGACCGTCTGAACGCCACCGTGCGCCGTATCACCGACACCATGTACCACAGCGCCGACGAGTTCCTGGATGACCTGCGCGTCGTCCAGCGTTCGCTGGCCGCCTGCGGTGCCGTCCGTGCCGCCTACGGCCCGGTCCAGACCATCATCTGGCAAGTCGAGTCCTTCGGCTTCCATATGGTCGAGATGGAGTTCCGTCAGCACTCCGTGGTGCATGCCCGCGCCCTCAAGGATATCCACGAGAACGGTATCCATGGCGATCTGCAGCCCATGACGCGCGAGGTCATCGATACCTTCCGTGCCATCGGTTCCATCCAAAAGCGCTACGGCAAGAAGATGGCGCACCGCTACATCATCTCGTTTACCAAGAGCGCCCAGCATGTGGCTGACGTCTTCGAGCTGGCCCACCTGTCCTTCGCACACGAGGAGGATGTCCCCGAGCTCGACGTGATCCCGCTGTTCGAGCAGCTCGAGGACCTCGAAGGCTGCGTCGACGTGCTCGACCAGATGCTTACGCTGCCCGTGGTGCAAAAGCGCCTTGCTCAGACCAACCGCCGCATGGAGGTCATGCTGGGCTATTCCGATTCCTCCAAGGACGCCGGTCCTACCACGGCCATGCTCGCGCTGCATTCCGCGCAGGAGCGCATTGCCAAGTGGGCCGAGAAGAACGATATCGACTTGGTGCTCATGCACGGTCGCGGCGGTGCCGTGGGCCGTGGCGGCGGCCCGGCCAACAAGGCCGTGCTGGCGCAGCCCAAGGGTTCGGTCAACTGCTTCTTTAAGCTCACCGAGCAGGGCGAGGTCATCTTTGCCCGTTACGGCAACCGCACGCTGGCTCAGCGCCATGTTGAGTCCGTTGCCGCCGCAACGCTTTTGCAGTCGGCCCCGAGTGTCGAGAAGATCAACACCGAGACCACGCAGAAGTTCTGGGATATGGCCGAGAAGCTCAACGCCGCAAGCCACGAGCGCTATCTGGACCTGCTGAACACCGAGGACTTTACACCGTGGTTCTCGACCGTGACGCCGCTGACCGAAGTCGGTCTGCTGCCGATCGGCTCGCGTCCCGCTAAGCGCGGCCTGGGCGCCAAGTCGCTCGACGACCTGCGTACCATTCCGTGGATCTTCAGCTGGAGCCAGGCACGCATTAACCTGGCCGCCTGGTACGGCCTGGGTACCGCCTGCGAGCAGCTGGGCGACCTTGACCAGCTCAAGGCTGCCTACCAGGAGTGGCCGTTCTTCCGCACCTTTATCGACAACATCGAGATGTCGATCGCCAAGACCGATCAGCGCATCGCCAAGATGTATCTGCACCTGGGTGATCGCCAGGATCTGTCCGAGAAGGTCTTCACCGAGATGCAGCTCACACGTAAGTGGGTCCTTGCCATCGTCGGTGACGAGTGGCCGCTGCAGCGCCGCCGCGTGCTCGGCTGCGCCGTCCGCGTCCGTAACCCCTATGTCGACGCTCTGTCCATTGCCCAGGTCCGCGCCCTTCGCGAGGTGCGTATGAACCAGGACGAGATGGCCGAGGAGAAGAAGGCCGAGTACATGAGCCTGATTCTTTCGACTGTGACCGGCGTCTCGGCAGGATTGCAGAACACGGGGTAATCGATAGCCCTGTGGCTCTCACCGGGACCCGATGGGTTTCCCTCTGAATGCGTCCTCGCACTTGAAGCCCCCTTATCCTGCTCCTACGGAGCTGCGGATAAGGGGGCTTCGTGCTGCTGAATGCATTCAGAGGGAAACCCATCGGGTCCCTTCGTCCTCGGTCTTCTGGGATTGAGGCTGAAGGGAATAAAGTGCGCTTCGCGCATAATGCGGAGTGCGGCGAGGGCTTCTTGCGTCCTGCGAAGTGTGCCTAAAAGTAAACTTATGGCGGGCCCTGCGATGTCCGGTCTTCGGGGGATTACTGCTGGGGGAATAATGGTGCGCTTCGCGCCTCGCGTCTTATCGATCGGGATTGAGATGTATTTGACGCTTCTCGCCTTATGGCTGTAGCGGCTGCGGTCCCGTTTGGGATCACGGCCGTTTTGTTGTGGGTCAAATATGAACGTTGTGTTAATGAGTCGGTGGACGGTGGAGTTTTTCGGTGAGCGGCGTATCCTTCCAACGGTTTATCTAGTGTGTCAGTTGAAAGGAAGAGGGCGCTCGTCATTGTTTGAATGTGAACTGCCGTTTGACCACAAGACGTTGCATTTGGAGCTCGAGGATAAGAACTTTGCGGGTGTGATGGAAGGTCATCAAAACGAGTTTAAGACTACAAAATCGCAGGAAGAGCTGGTAGAGGAGTCGCTTGCCAACCCTTATGGCTCGCCTTCGCTCGAGGAGCTTTGTGCTGGCAAGAAGGATATTGTCATTATTAGCTCCGACCATACGCGCCCCGTTCCCTCGCGTGTGACGATGCCTATTCTGCTGCATCACATCCATTCTGCTGCGCCCGAGGCTCGCGTGCGTATTCTGGTTGCTACGGGTATGCATCGTCCGTCGACGCACGAGGAGCTCGTCAACAAGTACGGCGAGGAAATCGTTGCCAACGAGGAAATCGTTATGCACGTCGCAACTGACGACAGCATGATGAAAAAGATCGGCACCCTGCCTTCTGGCGGCGAGTGCATCATCAACAAGATTGCCGCCGATTGCGATCTGCTGCTTGCCGAGGGCTTTATTGAGCCGCACTTCTTTGCCGGCTTCTCCGGCAGCCGCAAGTCCGTGCTGCCCGGCATCGCCAGCTATAAGACCATCATGTACAACCACAACGGTCAGTTTGTGAATGATTCCCACTCGCGTGCCGGCAACCTGTGCCACAACCACGTGAGCGAGGACATGTTCGCCGCCGCCGAGATGGCCCACCTCGCCTTTGTGCTTAACGTGGTGCTCAACGGCAAGCACGAGGTCATCGGTTCTTTTGCCGGTGACATCCACAAGGCGCACGAGGCTGGCTGCGAGTTCGTGAAGAGCCTTGCCGGCGTTGAGTCCGTCGAATGCGAGATTGCCATCACCACCAACGGCGGCTACCCGCTCGACCAGAACATCTACCAGGCCGTGAAGGGCATGTGCTCTGCCGAGGCCACGCTTCCCGAGGGCGGTGTGATCATCGACGTCGCCGGTTGTGCCGACGGTCACGGTGGCGAGGGCTTCTATCACAACATCGCCGACAATGATCCGGCAGAGTTTGAGCGCGCCTGCATCGACCGTCCTAAGGACGAGACCCTGCCCGACCAGTGGACGAGCCAGATCTTTGCCCGTATCCTGGCGCATCACCCTGTGATCATGGTTACCGACCTGTGCGATCACCAGATGATCAAGGATATGCACATGACGCCGGTTAATACTATCGAGGAGGCGCTCAAGCTCGCCTTTGAGATGAAGGGTGCCGATGCCAAGGTTGCCGTCATCCCCGATGGCCTGGGTGTTGTCGTCGCGCAGCACTAGTGTGTGGCCTAAACGAATCGTTTTTAACCGACAAGAAAGATAAGGTTTTATGCTTACCAAACTCCTCTGCGAATTCGGCGCAACTGCCCTCATGATCATCTTTGGCGTGGGCGTGCACTGCGATACCGTGCTCAAGGGCACCAAGTATCAGGGCTCCGGCCACATGTTTGCCATCACCACTTGGTCTTTTGGCATCTCGGTCTGCCTGTTTGTCTTTGGCGGTGCCGTGTGCATGAACCCCGCCATGGTGCTTGCCCAGTGCATCGTAGGCCTGGTGTCGTGGAGCAACTGCATCCCCTTCATGATTGCCGATATGCTCGGCGGCTTTGTGGGCGCCGTAATCGCTTGGCTTATGTATGCCGATGAGTTCAAGGCTTCCGATGGCGTCGTCGATCCCATTGCCCAGCGCAATATCTTCTCGACCAACCCCACCACCGAGGGTACGAACTATGCCCGTAATTTCTTCTGCGAGGCTATCTGCACCTTTGTGTTCATCAGCGCCATCCTTGCTGCTGCTAACCGTGCTGGCGAGAACGTCCTGATGCTCGCTATCTGCGTCGGCCTGATCGTTTGGGCCGTTGGCATGGGCATGGGCGGCATCACCGGCTTCGCCATGAACCAAGCCCGTGACCTTGGTCCTCGCATGGCCTATCAGGTGCTGCCGATCAAGAACAAGGCTGACAACAACTGGAAGTACGGCCTGCTCGTTCCTGGCATCGCTCCGTTTGTCGGCGCCGCTCTGGCTGCGCTGTTTGTGCACGGTTTCTTGGGTATGTTCTAGTCCAAGGCTACATAGTTGTCCGCTGGCCGCATGGGGTAACTTCCCAGCGCGTCCTCGGACATGCAAAAAGGCTCGCTGCGCACTTCGTGCGGCGAGCCTTTTTGCGTCCTGCGGAATGCGCTGGGAAGTTACCCCATGCGGCCAGCTGCGGGATCTTGGTCGCGTTGGAACAAGCAACCCAACATATATTTCTGAATTTGGATGGGAGGGGCTTGTTGCTGGTGGGGGCGTTGAGGCGCGAGTGACACTTTGGGGTGCGCGGAGCCCTGGGTTGGGTCGATGATTTGGGATGAGCTTCTTACTTAGGTGAAGAGGGGCTTTATGGCTGAGAGGTAGTCTTTGGCTACGTCGGCTTTATCTGCTTGGAAATTGTGCCAGGCCCACCATTGGACCATTCCTACGAAGCTTGAGGCTATGTGGTGTAGTAGGAAGCTACGATCCATGGTGGCGGCGGGGCCGTTTGGGTCGTTGGGGACGGTTTCGGCTGCGCGCGACATGATGGTCTTGCGGAGACAGTCGGCGAAGAGGCGTGAGCCGGCGCCGGCTACGAGGGCTCGAACGCCCTGGCGACGCTCCCAGAGGTTGTTGAGGATATGCTCGACCTGCACGAGTGGGTCGTCGAGGGGCGTACCGTCATCGTCGAGGGCGTGGGCGCAGATGTCGCTCACGAGCTCGGACAGTAAGTCGTCTTTGCTCTTAAAGAGGCCGTAGAATGTCGCGCGGCCTACGTGAGCGCGCGCGATGATGTCGCCGACGGTGATCTTGCCATAATCCTCTTCGCGCAGCAGCGCGGAGAACGCCGAGACGATCGCGGCGCGGCTTTTGGCCTTGCGGGCATCCATGGCTATGCGTCCGCGTGAACGAGCAGGCAGCGGAGCGTGCCGGAGCAACCCTCGTAGGGGCGTTTGCCGGCGCCGTAGCCGACGGCTTCGATGCGGTAGCGTGAGGGCAGTTGGTCGGACGTGCGCAGCGCGGTGACGATGGCGGCGCCCGTGGGCGTCACGAGCTCGCCGGCGACCGGTGCAGGCGTGAGGGCGATATTGCCCGCCTGGCACAGGTTGACGACAGCGGGGACGGGAATGGGCATGAGGCCGTGGGCACAGTGGATGGTGCCGTGACCCTCGGAGAGCGACTCGACCACGATGTCCTCAATACCAAGGTCGTCGAGGCAGATGGCGACAGAGCAGACGTCGACGATGGAGTCGACGGCGCCCACCTCGTGAAACAGGACGGTGTCGGGCGTTTTGCCGTGAGCCTTTGCCTCGGCATCGGCGAGTACGGAAAAAATGGCGAGGGCACGACGCTTGGCACCATCGCTTAGCCGTGAGCCATCGATGATGGCGGTGACATCCGTCGAAGAACGGTGGTGATGGTGGTGGGCGTGATGGTGACCCTCATGGTCATGCTCGTGGCAGTGCTCGTGTTCGTGCTCGCCATGGTCATGATGGTGGTGCTCATGCTCG
>CABSNH010000042.1 GCA_902478985.1 uncultured Collinsella sp. | reverse complement strand
CGATGTGTTCGATGGTGTGCGCGAGCTCGGCCGTCGCGCCCGTGGGAGCTACGATAACGCGAATCTGTGGATTGGCCCCGAGCTGCGCGAGTCGGATGACTGGCACGATTTTTTGCAGTCGGCCCATACCGCAATTGATGCGCTGGACCAGGCGGATAAAAGCGTAGACGCGCTGGTGCAGACCGTCGCCGCCGATAAGCCCGAGGTCGTTGTCGACCTAGGCGACATTTCGCGCCGTCTGCACGAGCTGGACGAGAACCTCAAACTCATCATTGAGGGTACGGATGAGCACTATGTGTACTCGCTGCAGGTGAACCGTCGGCTGCGCGCGGGCGGGGAGTCTATGACCGCCGAGCGCATCGATATCGGCGAGGCCTTGGCGAACGAGTGGCTGCCCGAAGTGCACACGGCCATCTTCGCTTCGGCGACCATGACGGTGTCCAAGAGCTTTGAGCATTTCAACCATGCTGTCGGCCTCGATCGCATCGGTGAGTCGACATCCTCATCGCTGCACCTGGATTCGAGCTATGACTTTGACTCGAATATGGCCGTGGTCGTGGCGGGGGACATTCCCGATCCGCGCGATCGCGAGCACTATCTGTCGGCGCTCGAGCGTGTGCTGGTCGATGCCCATCTCGCCATGGGTGGATCGGTGCTCACGCTCTTCACTAACAGGCGCGACATGGAGGACCTGTATGCCCGTGTCGAGCCAAAATTGGCGCGAGCGGGCCTGGAGCTCAATTGCCAGCAGCGCAACTCGTCCCCGCGTCGCCTGCGCGATCGGTTTATCAACGAGCCGACCTCATCGCTCTTTGCGCTCAAGGCCTTTTGGGAGGGCTTTGACGCCAGCGGCGAGACACTGCGTTGCGTCATTATCCCCAAGCTGCCGTTCTCGAGCCCCACGGATCCTCTTTCGTGTGAGCGCAACCTGCGCGAAGACCGCGCCTGGGCGCGCTACTCGCTGCCCGAGGCGGTGCTCGAAGTCAAGCAAGCCGCCGGCCGTCTCATCCGCTCGTCGACTGATTGCGGTGTGCTCATCTTGGCAGATCCGCGCTTGGTGACAAAGGGCTACGGCAAGAAGTTCTTGACGTCGCTGCCCACGACTTCCTACCAGCGTATCGAGTCGGCACAGATCGGTCATTATTTGCAGCTGTGGCGTGCACGCCACGAGCGACGCCGTTAAAGCGGGCAGGTCAGGCTCTTCGCCATATCGCATAGACGCAATGCCTGGGCGGGGTCATCCAGTATGCGGATGGCTCCGCCCGCTGCGATTACCTGGCAGAACAGCCAATGCTCTGACCCATAACGCACGGTCACCGTCGCCATGTCTGCCCCGTTTGGCTCAATCGACATGATGCCGGCCCAGTCTAGGCACTCTGCCATGTCGAGCGGCATGAGGAGTTTTGCGCTCTGCTCCGCTTGGGAAAGGGATTCGTGGAGGGACAAGGACGCGGATGTGTGGCGCTCCACAGAATCGTCGGTAAGGGCAAGGCCTTCGATTTTGTCCATGCGGTAGGAGCGCTGCGCATCAACTTCGACATCCCAGGCAATCAGATATGTTTGGTCGCCATGCGTCGCGATGCGCAGGGGGTCGATGAGACGCTCACGCGGCCGTGTGTCGTCCATCGAACGGTAGATGATGCGGCATCGAACGCCGTCTTGAATCGCGCAGTTCAGCTGTTGCCAGTGCGATCCTCGGGCAACGGTATCGACGACGCGCTGGTTGTAGCCGAGTTTCTCGGGTAGGAGGGCGTGTCGGATACGCTCTGCTGCCCGAGAGTCGATTCCCATCGATTCGAGTTCGTGGTTGAGCACGGCACCTTCGGCGGCACTTAGGCGCAAGGGCAGCACACGCCCCGCATCGCCTGTCAGGATGATGCACTCGCCGTGGCGTTCGCAGATGATGCGTGCGCCCGACTCACGGTCAGCGAGGGTCGAGACGATATCGATAATTTCGTCGAGCGCCGCACCCGTGATATCAAAACGGCTGCAGATATCCCCTCGTGTCATACCGGTCTCACCGGCAGCGTAGAGGGCCTCCATGATGTCAATCGCACGCGAGAGCCTTTGCTCGCTGGTGAGTTTACGCACGGGCATGCTCGTGCACCGTCCTTTCGATGAGGTGGTTCCACGCCAGTTTAAGTGCATCGGGGGCAACGGGTCTCATGCCGTCCATGGCGTGCTCCATACAAAACGAGGCAGCGGCATTAAGGTCGCGCACGCCGACGGTCCAGGTCCAACCCTCTTCGGTGTGCGTGAGCTCCCCGCGACCGCGCGTTAGGCCGCTGACCATGTCGGCCTGGGCTTGCGGGGCAAACGAAAAGGTCGCCATAACGGGCTTGCAATCGGCAAAATCAAACTCGAAGAACAGGCGATCGTTCAGGTTAAAGTCGGCGGGGATGGAGTAGGCCTTCGAGGGGCGCCATGCGCGAACGATACGGTCGCAGCGAAACGTCCTGATTTCATCGGTGGCGTTGTCGAGTCCGCAAAAATACGCCACACCCTCGTGCTCAAACATGCCGTATACGCAGACGGTGCGCTCTTTTTGCTCCCCGTGCCCGTTTTGATACAAAAAGCGCAGTGCGCAGCGTTCGGCGAAAGCGCTCCACACCGCATCGACGGCGGGTAAGCGACGGGCGGGAGGCTCTTCTGCGGTCGATGCGCCGGTGAGGTAGGCGATCTTGGAGCGTATGTCTGCAAGCGGCGTGGCAAACGCGGCCGAACCGGTCGCAAGGGTCTGGTCGATAGCGTCGAGCAAGATGTCCGCGTCGTCTGCGGTGATGAGGCCACCGGCCGCAAACGTGTGCTCGCGATCGATGGTCCACGCGCTTTCTTCGGTTTCTTGGGCGCCTGCTGCGCGAACTTCCTTGATCGTGATTCCGCGTTCGAGGAGTTTTTCGCGATCGCGGCGAAACTTGCGCTTGTCCGAGTCGATATTGCCCGACCCATAGCCAAGATCGGAATCCAGGACAATTTGCTCTGTGGTCAGTGGCTCGGGAGAGCTGTTGAGGACAAAGAACAGATTGAGGATGCGCTGGGCGGTCTTGTCGAAACCGGGTTCCGGCGCCCCATTTTTATTCGTTACGGTTGTATCGCTTGCCGTCATAGAATCCTCGCATGGGAAGGTGTTTGATGCCATGATTTTAGTCCGATATGGAGATTAGGCTATATCCTTGTCCGCTTGGGGCGTTAAGATGCCCAGAATTCGGCCGTTTGCGCCCGCTCGGGGTATACTTTCGACTATATACGGTTCTAATGTGCATACATTGGGCCTATTTGTCGGATTATGGATGTGGAGCGCATATGGCGAACACCCAGAACTATATTAACCACCTGTTGCAGAACACTGGCATCACGCCGGCGTGCAGCGAAGAAGAGCGCTTGGCTGCCGAAGATATCGCTCAAATTTTCCGCAACCACGGCTTTGATCCCGAGGTGCAGGAGTTTAATGCTCCCGCGCCGAGCAGGATGGCGTTTGCCGTTACGGGCATTCTGGCATTCGCCGGTGCCCTGCTTATGGGCATCGGTGGCGGTATCGGCTTAGTCGGCACCCTGTTGGCCATTGTCGGAGCCGTGCTCTATGTGCTCGAGCGAACCGGGCGCCCCGTGATCTCGCGCCTGGGCAAGACGGGCGTGAGCCAAAATGTCATCGCCTATCACAAGGCCTCTGGCCCGCTTGCCTCTCCGCGCAATCGCCCGGTTGTCGTCGTCGCGCACTATGACTCCCCGCGCGCCGAACTGCTCGCTCGCGAGCCCTATGCGCCGTACCGAGCGCTGATCGCCAAATTGCTCCCGATTGCCACGATTGCTCCCGCGGCTATTGCCATCCTGCGCATCTTGCCGCTTCCCGGCGCGTTGAAGGTCCTGCTGTGGATTGTCGCGATCCTTGCCTCCCTCGTGGCGCTCGCCAATGCCGCCAATATCATTTCCAATCGTTTTGTCCTTCCCTACACGTCCGGCTCGGTTTGCAACAAGTCCTCTGTTGCCGCCATGCTGGGTGTCATGGATAACGTCGCCCCCTATCAGGGTGAGAACGAGTTCCCTGACGATATTCCGTTTGACACGTATTTTGGCGAGCAGAAGCGTCGCGCCGAGGAGATGGCGCGCGCGGCAGCCGAGTACGCCGCGGCCCAGCAGCAAAATGATTACGGCAATACCATCGAGTACGAAGAGCCTGCCTATACCGAGGATGAGTATGGCCAGCCGGTCGCTCCCGCGAATGAGGCCGCGCAGGGCGAGGCTTTTGATGAGCAAATCGATGGATTCGAAGGTGCTTCTGCCGACGAGACCCTGATTGGCGTCATCGCACCCGAGTCCCAGGTCCAAGATATTCCGGCCGAGGAGCCCGTTGCAGACGAGTCCACTGCCGAGCCGGCAGAGGAGCCTGCCGCGGCTGATGAGGCCGAGCCCGAGCCCAAGCTTTATCGCAATGCCGCCGGCAACATCCGGTTTGGCTCGGATGCCATCCGTGCCCTGGGCATGCTTCCCGAGTCCTGCACGCTCGATTACGAAGAGGGCGAGGAGCCGACGTTCGAGCCGGAGCCTGCTCCCGTTGCACAGGAGCCTGCGCCCGCGGCCAATACGGCTGTTGCTCCCGCCGAGCCGGTCGCTGCCACTGTTGCTGCCGCGGAGCCTGACGCAAAGCCCGCGCTCGATTCTGCAGCTGGTCTGGATATTTTGGCGCCCGCCGCTCCGGCACAGGTTGAAGACGAGACCGCCGATGAGGACTATGACGAGTATCCGCAGCGCGTGTCCTATGAGAGTGACACCGATTTCTCGACCGAGCTTCCCTCGACAACGCCCCATGCCGATATCGCTTCCGCGTTCTCCTCGATTGGTGCCAGCGCTTCTAGCTTCTTTAAGGGCGCCCTTGCGAAGGGCAAGAAGTTCGTCGACGACTTTGAGGAAAAGCGTGCTGCTGCCCGCGAGGCAGCCGAGCGCGAGGCTGCAGCCCAGCGAGAGGCGGCCGAGGCCGAGCGCGAGCGCGCGGCACAGGAATTTGAGCAAAGTGACGCCGAGCAGCCGGTATCCGTTGATGTTGCCGACGCCACGACGTCTTTCGAGACGCCGCAGCCTTCGCCTGCGGATGTTGCCGGGGAGACGGCGACTTTCGAAACCCAACAGCCGGTCGACAGCACTGTGTCGTTTGATGCCACGATGACGTTTGAGAAGCAGGGCACCGCAATTGCCGAGCCCCTTCCCATCTCCGATGATGCCCAAGACGCCGCCGATGCTTCGGTTGTCGACGAGGCCGATTCCGTTGAGGCCAGCGCGCCCGAGCAGGTCGAGGCTCCTGCGATGGAGCAGGAGTCCCCTGCGGTTGACGAGGCTCCCAAGACGGATGAGTCCAGGCCTTATTCTACGCAGATCTTTACCATGCCCGCACCGAGTGACCCCGGTGCCACGGTGGCCAATGTCGCTCCCACGCAGGACGAGACAGTCGACTCCCTCATGGCTCAGATCTCGTCTCAGGCGTCGCCGCGCCCGAACATGAACGTTCCCGACCCGGCATCCGCGCCGGCTCCCATGCCCTCTGCGTCTCCGCTGGCCTCGGTCCCCGATCCCTCGATGCCTTCGATGCAGCAGGCCAATGTCGCCTCGCGCACCTCGCTGTTCGACCTTCCCGACCCTTCGGCTCAGGTTAACGATCCCTTCGCGACGGCACAGGGTCCCGAGCCCACATCGGCTCCGGTTGTTCCCCCCATGCCGGTCACCTCGGATGTTCAGCCGCTTGAGACTATCTCGGCTCCTGCCGCTCCGGCCGCCAAGCCGCAAAAGCGCGGCTTGGGCGGTCTGTTCGGTCGCAAAAAGAAAAACGAGCAGGACAGCATGAGCGATTGGCTTGGCGTCGAGGATGATTACGACGCCAAGAAGTCTGGTCGCGGTATCGGCTCGTGGGATAACTTCGAGGATGACGACGACGGCTGGAAGGGTGGCGCCACGTCTTCCGATGGAGCTTCCGCCGAGGATATGCTCGCTGCCGTTGCCTCCATGGGTGATGATGAGCTGCTTGGCCACGACATCTGGTTTGTGGCTACAGGCGCTTCCGATTGCGACGGCGCCGGCATGAAGGCGTTCCTGGCCGCGCATCGCGACAAGCTCCGCGGCGTGTTCTTTATCAACCTTGAGTCCATTGGTGCCGGTAGGCTTTCGGTCGTGACGGTCGAGGGCGAGCAGCAGTTGCTCAAGGGTGACCGACGCATCATGAACTTGGTCAACAAGGTGTGCAAGTCGTTCCATGTCGATTGCGGTGCATTTGAGATGCCTTATGCCAAGACCGATGCCTATGCTGCTCTCGAGGCAAGCCGACGCGCCCTTACCATTGCCGGCGTCGACGGCCCACGTCTGGCGTGCGCTCACACTGAGGACGATCTGCCGTACAACGTCAATCCGACAAATATCGCTACGGTGTCCGAGGTCGTGACCGAGGTCATTCGTCGTTCGTAGGTTGACCTATAAGGAGTCTGCGTGTTTTCGTACATCAAGCGCCACTGGCCCGTCTATCTCATCTTGGTCCTGATCGCCATTGCCCTTGGTTTCGGGGCCGCGTATATCGTGGGTGTTAAAGGCTCAACGCCTGAGTCCACGATTAGCGAAGAAGTGGAGCACGAGCAGAGTTTGGGAGCCGATGGCATCTCCAAGTCCGAACAAGCGCTCATCGACGGTGGGTCTGCATCTGGGGAATAGCCATTTCGCCACGAACGAATAAGAGGCGAGCCGGGAGACGGGCTCGCCTCTTTTTTATTGCGTCAGCGACGTTTTGACGCCAGCTTTAGATGGGCAAACCAGATTGTCGCGGCGCCGGAGGTCACGAAGGCGGTGAGGCAGGCGGCAATGGGAAGGGAGCCCGTTGCCGGTAAATCTTGCGGCATGGCGCATCGCTGGATGACGCGATCCTCGTCATGTGATTCAAGGTTGCTACCGCCGCCATTGCGACAGAGGTCAACGCGAGCGCTGTTGGCGAGTGCGGTCTGAGGCGTGTAAGACGACGCGGCTTGCATATGGATGACGGCACCGTGAATATCCGAGTCAAGGACGGCGCTCACATCATCAAGGTCGTCATGCTCGTCTTTGAGGTCCTCGCGGGTCCAAGATTCTGCAGCGCCTCTTGTCGTGAAGTCGGCCGATACGCCCCCGTACTCAAGACGAATGCCCGTGACGGCGGTATCGTCCAAAAGAGCGAGCTCTTTTGCCTCGAGGGTGACCGACTCCGTTGTTGGGATATCGGCTTTCCAAAGATGCCAATCGCCGTAATCGACCATGCGCAAATCGTCACCTAGGAGCTTTTTGACCTCGTCCGTTTCGAGCCAGGGGTTGTCATGCCCGTCGCTGAGCGTTGCATTGGCCTGTTCGCCCGTATCGATACTTCCCACTGGAGACGTTCGATACCACACGTTGCAAAGACCGTCGATGTCCCCGGTCGCGACAGGGGTTTCGATGGCGATGAGTTTGGCAGTGCCTTCCTTGACGCATTCGAGATCGTCGGTGATGGTGAATTCATCAACCCAGGTATTCGACTCATTTTTAGCATCGAGCGTATAAGAGAAGGAGCCGTCCGCATCGGATTGTGCCACGGCTCGGTTTTTGCCATCGCCGTTGGCGACGAGACCCTTACCGATAGGGCGGGCGATCTCTTGCCGCTTGTCGACTTTGCCCTCGATCTCGATGGGTGCGTCCTTCATGGCTACCGTCTGCACTTCTCCTGTGGCCTTAATTTCAAACGTCATGTCTTCGGCAAGGTCGTAAGTGCGCGGGGGCATCACTTCGCACAGGGTGTAGGTGCCGGGCAAAAGATGCTCGATGCGATGCGGTTTGTCAGAGGAGGTCCAAGCGTCTATTTCGGTTCCGTCGGCACCGTGGAGGGAGAGCCGGGCGCCATCTACTTCTTGTTTGCCGGTCAAATCTACTTTGGAGATGTCGATTTTGGTGTAGTCGTTAGAAACATCGAGGTGCGCATTGATCGCGGGTGTTTCCTGGTCGGCATACGACAGTTCGACGGTGTGGACGCTTTGGTCGAGCAGGTAACCTTCGGGTGCCTGCACCTCGATTACCTCATAGGTGGCGGTTCCGCACCCCAGTGAAAGATGAGTTGCACACGCAAATCCCCGTTCGTCGGTCGTGATGGCGGCGACAGTCTCGCCGTCCAGGGCAGCAATGCTGCCGTCGGGGCGCACGATATCGCCCGCGGCACGGATATCAAAAACAGCACCGGCAAGGGCGCGCCCACCTACGGCATCGTTCTTGACGATCTCGATGCTTCCTGTTGCCGCGTCGTCGTAAAACGAGGCGACCGCGACGGGCGTTAAGTTCATGTCGGCGGGAATCGTTATCTCCAGATCTTCGCCAACAAGATACGGTTCCTTGGCGGAAGTCTCTCGTATGTAATACGTGCCCGGGTTAAGCGATTCGGGCAGGGTGACTGTGCCGGTTTCATCGGTCGTAAAGGTATTCATAACGGTATGGGCGGGATGCCAGGATGTTTGCGAAATGGGCTCACGGTCGCCATTGAGCAACTGAAAGGTGAACCCGGCACGTGGTACAGCGTTGCCGGTCTGAGCATCGCGCTTCACGATTTGAAGATGTGTCGACAGGGCGTGGTTGTCTACGATGTACTGAAGCTCTGCGCCGTCCGTGATCTGCTCCGCCGTGATAGTCCATTCCCCTGCCTGCTTAAAGCCGTCGGGCACAGTGTCGACAACCTCACGAATGGTGTAGCCGGCACGATCATACGGTATGGTTCCGCTGACGCCATCGGGGCGCTCTCCTGCGCCAAACCATGCTCCAGCCTGGTCTTTGGTCGATGCGAAACCGTAGATATTGGTGGCCAGCGTTCCAACAACCTGGTGCGAAGTGTTGCTTACCACTTCAAAGACCACGCCTTCCGCCGGCTGCTCTACACCAGATTCGTCACTATTACCGCAGTCCTTGAACTTTGAAATCTCGAGGTCAAAAGCGATGGGGATGTTGGGGATGCGACGCTCGAGTTCAACGACGCCCGCGTCTCCGAGCTGGTCGGCACCGATGGTATAGCTCCAGGTTTCATTGGAGGGCAGATAACCCTCGGGAGCTCTCGACTCATAGATGCTAAAGGTGTCCAGGGGGATGTCGGTAAGTGTTGCCCGGCCGTCCTCATCCGTTGTGAGGGTGTGCGACCAGCCCGAGGTAGACTGTGAGACGCAGGTGAACTCAGCACCGGCAAGTGACGCACCGACTTGAGGACCTGCCCCTGTCGCGGCATCGACCTTTGCGATGCGCAGGGTAATGGTACCGGGCCGCTCATCGATGACGACATTTCCGCCGTCATTGCCGGTGGAAAAGGCGATGCGGTCACTCCTGGGGATATAACCCGCTGGAGCTTTGGTTTCGACCAGATAATATGCCGTATTGGGCAAAAGTGTCGCCTGTGCGCGACCGCTGCTGTCCATCTGGATGCTGCCGACACGCTTGTCGCCGGCGCTCTCATAGATGTCGAACCTCGCTCCGTCGAGCCTGTAGGTATCGTTTTCGCTCGTGATGGCGGCGTTGGCTGACTGTTTTTGGAAGGATGCGGAGACGGCCGGGAGCACGTAGAGCATGTCTTGACGCTTGCTGCCGCCCGACACAGTTCCCAAATAGCGCCGCGCGCGATGCGGTGCGGCTTTAATGCTTCCCGACTTGGCGCTGTCGTGGAGCCAGCGCGCTGCGGCAACGACCTCATTGTCGCCGGAAAAGTTTCCGCTCTTTGTGACGCCCTGGGCGGTTGTATATGAGAATGATCCGTCGGTATGGGTGGTGCCGTTGAGCATCCAGACGGCAAGTTGGGTTGCGGCGCGCGCTCGATCGGGGGACAGGTTATGCCCGCCAAAGGATGTGGCGGTGGGGTAGCCATGGCAGATGATGGCCGCGAATTCGTCTTCGAGCCATACCCAGCCCTGATTGTAGGTGAGCCAGGGTCCGCCCGGTGTGCTGGGGCCAAATCGGTCCTGGTTCATGCAATAGGCAATCGAAGAATCCTGCGCCTCGTATTTACCAACTCCAAAAGGACCGCATTCATTGCTGATAGTGCGGAATCCGAGTGATTCGTAACCGTCGACGGCGAGCGCGGCATCCGGTGTCATGCAGCCTAAAAGTAAAACGAGGACTAGGAGCAGCGATCCTGCTGTGATTGCGCTGTGGACAGAGTGCGTGGGTGCATTGGACATGGCTGCTCCTTATCCCTCGTGCGCCGCACGGGGAGGCCGCGGCGCGTAGGATGAGGCTATCCCCGAGGTTCATGCGGGTAAGTACCGGAACCTGACCAAATGCTTGCCCGATATCTGACAAATGGCGCCTATGAAAGATAATGGAATAAATCTGCAGGTAGACAACGGTAAATAGAGGAACGTACAGGTCCCTATCTCCACAATTGGCCTGTTTTTTAGGACGATTCTCCACAGCTAAAACAAGCATCGTCACCCTTGTATCGAACAAGACAACCGCGTTATACTATCCCCCACATATGCGGGCATCGCCAAGTGGTAAGGCATCAGCTTCCCAAGCTGACACTCGCGGGTTCGAGTCCCGTTGCCCGCTCCAGAAAAATGCACAAGCACGGTAACGCTACGTTGCCGTGCTTTTTACTACTAAGTGCCGGGACTCGAACCCGCCAGGGTGCGAGCGTTAAATAAACGCGAAGCGTTTATAGCGAGCAGGCAAGGTCGCCGATAGGCGACCGCAGCCGGTGCGGATTTGCGAAGCAAATACGCAGACGTCCCGTTGCCCGCTCCACCGGGCACGGGAGACGCGGGGACGGCCAATTCAACAAAGTTTTCCCCACCGTCTCCGCGAATCCGGCAGGCGACCGCAGCCGGTGCGTATTTGCGAAGCAAATACGCAGACGTCCCCATGGCCGCTCTTGCGGCAAAATGTTAGGTTAATGCCTGCTGCCCATACTTGCACCTACGCACGGTACAATGGTTAAGTTACGACCAACGTGCCAATAGCCAAAAAGGAGCCGCTATGATCGATCGCTATACCCGCCCGGAGATGGGACACATCTTCTCCCTCGAAAACAAGTACGCCATTTGGCAGGAGATCGAGGTCTTGGCCTGCGAGGCCCAGGCGGAGCTCGGCAAGATCGGTATTTCTAAAGACGAAGCCCAGTGGATCCGCGATCACGCTAACTTTGAGAAGGCAAAGGTCGATGAGATCGAGGAAGTCACGCGCCACGACGTTATTGCTTTCCTGACCAACATGAAGGAGTACATCGACGCCGATGTTCCCGAGGGCGACCCCAAGCCCAGCCGCTGGGTCCACTACGGCATGACCAGTTCCGACCTGGGCGATACGGCTCTGTGCTACCAGCTCACCCAGGCCTGTGACCTGATCATCGAGGACGTCAAGAAGCTCGGCGAGATCTGCAAGCGCCGCGCCTTCGAGGAGCGCAACACGCTCTGCGCCGGCCGTACTCATGGCATCCACGCCGAGCCGATGACCTTCGGCATGAAGTTCGGCTCTTGGGCCTGGGAGCTCAAGCGCGATCTGGACCGTCTCGAGGATGCCCGCAAGAACGTTGCCTTCGGTGCCATCTCGGGTGCTGTCGGCACTTACAGCTCCATCGAGCCGTTCGTCGAGGAGTACGTCTGCGAGCACCTGGGCCTGGTCCACGACCCGCTGTCCACGCAGGTCATCAGCCGCGATCACCACGCCTACCTTGCCGGCGTGCTTGCTACTACAGCGGCCACCTGCGAGCGCATCGCGACCGAGGTCCGCAACCTGCAGAAGACCGATACGCTCGAGGCCGAGGAGCCCTTCCGCAAGGGCCAAAAGGGCAGCTCCGCCATGCCGCACAAGCGCAACCCGATCACCATGGAGAAGG
>CABSNH010000041.1 GCA_902478985.1 uncultured Collinsella sp. | reverse complement strand
CGGCAGCGTCAGATGTGTATAAGAGACAGTATCCTGGTCGTCGACTTTGTGCTGTACTATCCGTTCTTCCGTGCCTATGACGCCCAGAAGTGCGCCGAGGAGGCCGAGATTTCCGAGGAGGAGCTCGCCGCCAAGAACGCCGAGAAGGCCGCCAAGCTCAACGACGCTTTCCAGGGCAAGGCCGATGCCAAGAGCGTTGCCGCCGGCGCCGCTGCCGAGGCCGTGAAGGCCGACGCCCCCGCCGCTGTCCCCACTGAGGCAACGACCGCCAGCGACCTCAACGGCAAGCGCGTACTCGTGCTCTGCCAGGGTGGCGGAACCTCGGGCCTGCTCGCCAACGCGCTGGCCAAGGCCGCCAAAGAGCGCGGCATCAATCTTGAGACCGCTGCCGAGGCATATGGTAACCACGTCGACATGCTCCCCGACTTTGACCTGGTCGTCCTAGCCCCGCAGGCTGCCAGCTACTTGGCCGACCTGCAGAAGGACTGCGAACGCGTGGGCAACAAGTGCGTCGCCTGTCGCGGTAAGCAGTACATCGAGCTCTCCCAGAACGGCGATAAGTCTCTCGCCTTCGTAAGCGAGCAACTTTCGAAGTAAGTAACGCCCAAGGCCAGCCGACCATCCACAGCCGGCTGGCCCTTCGATTTAGACGATTGGATCATCATGTCCGTTAACCCTGCTAGCGTCACCAACCCGCCTGCGCAGTTTCCCGAGGACTTTGTCTTTGGCGGCGCTACCGCTGCTTACCAGGTAGAGGGCGAGACCCGCACCCACGGTAAGGGCAAAGTCGCCTGGGACGACTTCTTGGAGGCCCAGGGGCGCTTTTCCCCCGATCCCGCTTCGGACTTCTACAACCAGTACCCCGTCGACCTGGAGCTGTGCGAGGAGTTCGGCATCAACGGCATTCGCCTCTCCATTGCCTGGAGCCGCATCTTCCCCAACGGCACCGGCGAGATCAACCCCGAGGGCGTGCAGTTCTACCACGATCTCTTCGCCGAGTGCCATAAGCACCACGTTGAGCCGTTCGTCACGCTGCATCACTTTGACACGCCGCTTGCCCTCTTTGAGAAGGGCGACTTCCTCAACCGCGAGACCATCGATGCCTTTGTGGACTTTGCCACCTTCTGCTTTAAGGAGTACGCCGACCAGGTGACCTACTGGTTCACCTTTAACGAGATCTGGGCCGACGCCTCCAACACGTACATCGAGGGCACCTTCCCCGGTGGTGTCAAGGCGCATCTGGCCGAGGCTTTCCAGTGCGAGCACAACATGATGCTCGCCCACGCCAAGGCAGTACTGGCCTTCCACAACGGCGGTTTTAAGGGCAAGATCGGCGTCATTCAGTCGTTGGAGTTTAAGTACCCGCTCAACGAGAACGACCCCGCCGACATCAAAGCCGCCAACAACGAGCACGTGCTGCAGAACCAGTTTCTGCTCGACGCCACCTTCCGCGGCGACTATGCCCCCGACACCCTCGAGTGCGCCAACCGCCTGGCTGCCGTCTCGGGCGGCACCATCGAGATCCTGGACGAGGATCTGGAAATCATGCGCGAGGCCGCGCTCTACAACGACTACCTGGGCGTTAACAACTACCAGTGCCGCTTCCTCAAGGCTTACGATGGCGAGAACGACCTGCACCACAACGGTACGGGCGAGAAGGGCACCGGCCGCTGGCGCGTCAAGGGCATTGGCGAGCACGTAAACAAGCCTGGTATCCCCACCACCGACTGGGACTGGATCATCTATCCCGAGGGCCTGTTCGATCTGCTCGTCTACATTAAGCAGCGCTATCCCAACTACAAGCAGATCTTCATTACCGAAAACGGCATGGGCTACAAGGACCCCTACAAGGACGGTTTTGTGGACGACCAGCCGCGCATCGACTATATCGAGCAGCACCTGCGCTGGTTGCTCAAGGCCATGGAGGTAGGCGTCAACGTGGGCGGCTACTTCCTGTGGAGCCTGCAGGATCAGTTCTCCTGGACCAATGGCTACAACAAGCGCTATGGCTTCTTCTACGTAGACTTTGAAACCCAGAAGCGCACGCCCAAGGCAAGCGCCTACTGGTACAAGCACGTGGCGCAGACCCGTCGTCTGGACTAGCGGCTGACGGGGTCGCCTGCCCACATAACCTGTCCCCATTTCTCAGCCGGGGGCGGCACGTCACACAGCGCGCCGCCCCCGGCCTTTTGTTTTTGTTCGACCTGGGGGCCGTTTGTCTCGACCTGTAACATCTAGCCGAGTTTTTCGGTCCTAACTGTTACAGATTGAGATGAACAGGATTGCTCTTTCCGAAGAATCTAAATCTGTAACACGTAGCCCGCTTTTGACCGTCTACCTGTTACAGACCGAGACAAACGGAGTAGGACCTAACCCCGTATGTCCCTAACAGTCGAGCGTTCGACCAACGTACTCGGCACATGAATCGCCTCGATAGACGAGCTCTCTCCAATCGCCGCCTCAAACGCAAGCTTACCGACACCGCGCAAATCAAATCGCAACGTCGTCAGCCGATTGTGAGGAACAAGTCCCTCGAGTGCGTCGTCGATACCAACCACGCTCACGTCGTCGGGCACGGACAGGCCCGCGTTCTCGAGCGCGGCGATAACGCCCAGCGCCATCTGGTCATTTGCCGCAAGCACGGCAGTCGGCGCCTGCGACCCGCCGGCAAGCACCTCGGCCGCAATCCGCTCGCCCATGGCGTACCCACTGTCCGCACTCCAATCGCCACGCAGCATCGGAGCGGCATCGACATGAGCACGACCCAGCGTATCGCGCCAACCGGCCTCACGAAAACGCGAGGAAATCGAGTTTTCCGGACCCGCCACAAACCGCATATTCGAGTGACCATGTTCCAGCAGATAATTGGTCAACAGCTCGCACGAACCATACTGGTCGGAGTCGATCGTCGTGCAGCGCGGATGCGCATACATGGACAGGATGACCGTTCGCACTCCCGGCTGGGGAACAAACTCCTCAAAATCGGGAGCCATGCGGTTCATGTTGAGAATCATGCCGTCGACGGGTCGCTCGACCATGCGGCGCGAGGCATCGGCAAGTGTATAGGGCTTGTCGCCGCCCATCTCGATCATAGTGACGGCAAAATCATGCTCGCGCGCCGCTTGCATGATACCCTCGAGCGTCGCCAGGTTACCGACACGTGTGATGTTGTACATGCACAGGCCAATAGAACGATACGACCCGCCGCGCAACGTCGTTCCAGCAAAATTGGGACGAAAGCCCAGCTCTTCCATGGCGGCCAGCACACGCTTGCGCGTCTTTTCCGTCACGTTGGGCATACCGTTGACCACGCGAGACACAGTCTGGCGGCTCACGCCAGCGAGCGCCGCAACCTCTGCCGCGCTCGCCGAACGACCATTCCTTGTCCGCTGAGGCATGCCTTCCACGCTAACCTGCTTCCCAACTATTCCCCGCGCCCATGGCGCATCGTACACACATTGATAACGTGCTCATGATACCCGAGCCATGTACCACAACATGAAAACTTCTGTCAATCAAAACCGCTTACCGAACAAATACAACCGTTCGCGGCTGTTTGAAGTTGTTTTGTTTCTATACATCCCAGCCGGATGTTAACGTGCTCATTGTCAAATGTTCACGTGCTCATTTTGGTTCTAATCATTTTAAGATAGTGTTTATCGGGCTTTTTCACCGCTGAACGCTAACCAGGGAGCCTCCTGAGCGCAAACGCACAATATCGAACAGCGAGACGAGAGGGTGTATGCATATGTCTTTGCTAAACCGCGTACAGCAGCTGCCGAAGGGCTTTGTTTGGGGCGCCGCAACCGCCGCGTACCAAACGGAAGGTTCCACGAAGGTGGCAGGCAAGGGTAAGACCATGTGGGACGATTACCTTGTCGCCCAGGGTCGCTTTTTGCCCGACCCGGCCAGTGATTTCTACAACCGCTACGAGGAGGATATCCGCCTTTCTGCCGAGCATGGACTCAACGCCATTCGTGTGTCCATCGCCTGGACCCGCATCTTCCCCAACGGCGACGATGCCGGACCCCTCGCCGAGGGCGTTAAGCACTACCACGAGCTGTTCGCCTGCTGCAAAAAGTATGGCGTCGAGCCCTATGTGTCCCTGCATCACTTTGACTCCCCCGCCGCCCTGTTCAACCAGGGCGACTGGCTCAACCGCAAGACCGTCGACGCCTATGTGCGCTATGCCGAGTTCTGCTTCCGCGAGTTCCGCGAGGTCAAGAATTGGTTCACCATCAACGAGCTCATCAGCCTCTCGCACTCCCAATACATCCAAGGCAACTTCCCGCCCAACCATCACTTTGATGTGACGAGCGGCATCCAGAGCCAGCACAACGAGCTCGTTGCCCACGCCCGCGCCGTCAACCTGTATAAGGATCTTGACGAGACCGAGCACCTGGGCGGACGCATTGGCATGGTCAACGTCCTGACGCCGGCATATCCTGCCACCGACTCGCCCGCCGACCAGCACGCCGCCGACCTGTACAACGCCTTCTACACCGACTTCATCATGGACGGCGCCTTCCTGGGTCACTACTCCGCGCGCACTCTCTCACTCATCAACGAGATTCTGCGTGCCAACAACGCCACACTTACGGTTGAGGACAGCGACATGGAGGAGCTCGCCAAGGCGGCGCCCCGCAACGATATGTTCGGCCTCAACTACTATCAGTCGGCGTTTATCGCCGCCTACGATGGCGAGTCCACCAACAGCTTTAACGGCACCGGAGACAAGGGCACCTCGTGCTTTAAGTTTAAGGGCGTCGGGCAGCAGGTCGATATGCCGGGTATCCCCACCACCGACTGGGATTGGCTCATCTACCCGCAAGGCCTCTACGACACGCTCAAGCACATCAGCGCCACCTATCCCAACCTCCCCGTCATCTATATCACCGAAAACGGCCTGGGCCACAAGGACCCCGAGCCCGACGCAAACGGCATCGTCGCCGATCCCGAGCGCATCGACTTTGTCGACCAGCACATGGAGAAGGTGCTCCAGGCGCGCGCCGAGGGCGTCGACGTCCAGGGCTACTTTATCTGGAGCCTGCAGGACCAGTTCTCGTGGGCCAATGGCTATAACAAGCGCTACGGCCTGTTCTACATCGACTTCGACACGCAAAAACGCTACATCAAGCAGTCGGCACTCTGGTACAAGGAGCTCGCCGACACCATGGCGGACGCGCAGTAGCGCATCGCCTCGCTTTCCCCCGAGAAGGGAGCGGCCCTATGCGATACAAACCCAGCCGCTCCCCTCTCTCCCCCTGGGACCGACCCCGCCTGCACCCGGGCTTTTAGCAAGCGGGAGACCATATAGGTTTTCAACGTCCATGCCATTAAGATTTCATGCAAAGAGGAGCGTGAACTATGGAATCGATCGTTAAGTTCTTGGAGAAAGGTCAGCCGTACTTCGACAAGGTCTCTAAGAACATCTACCTTCAGGCCATTAAAGACGGCTTTTTGGCAGCAATGCCCATCATCCTGTCTTCTTCTGTCTTCCTGCTTATTTCGACCCTGCCGGGCGTTGTCGCCACGGTCGGCGGCTTTACGCTGCCCGACTGGTGGAACGTCGACGTCGTGAACTTCTGCAACAAGGTTTACAACTTCACGATGGGCGTCGTGGGCATCATGGTCGCCGGCACCACCGCAAGCGCGCTGACCGGCTCCAAGAACCGCCGCATGCCTGCCGGCAAGGCCATCAACGCCACGAGCACCATGGTCGCCGCCATGTGCGCTATGCTCATCTTGGCCGTTACCCAGACGAGTGCCAAGATCGACGGCGCCGATGTCTCGGTGTTCTTTACCGACAACATGGGCACCAAGGGCCTGCTGAGCTCCTTTGTCGCCGCATTTGCCACGGTCAACATCTATGCCTTCTGCATTAAGCGAGACATCACCATCAAGCTGCCCAAAGAAGTCCCCGGCGCCATCGCCCAGAACTTCCGCGACATCTTCGCCTTCAGCTTCTCCATCCTGTTTGTCGCCGTCATCGACGTTATCTGCCGCACCTGCTTGGCCGTCCCGTTTGCCAACGTCATCTCCACGCTGGTGAGCCCGCTGTTCGCCGCTGCCGATTCCTACGCCGGCCTCGCCCTCATCTGGTTCATGATCCCGCTGTTCTGGTTCATGGGCATCCACGGCCCCTCGGTCGTTAAGCCTGCCCTCAACGCCGCGCTGTTTGGCAACATCACCACCAACCTCGCCACGCTGCAGGCCGGCGGTCACCCCGCCCTCGCCCTGACCGAGAACTTCGGTAACTACATCGGCGAACTCGGCGGCACCGGCGCCACGTTCATTGTCCCGATCATCTTCCTGCTCTTTATGCGCTCCAAGCAACTCAAGGCCGTCGGCAAAGCCTCTGTCGTACCCGTGATGTTCGCCGTCAACGAGCCGCTGCTGTTCGCCGCGCCCATCATCCTCAACCCGTACTTCCTGATCCCGTTCCTGTTTGCCCCCGTGGCCAACGTCCTCATTGGTAAGTTCTTCATCGACTTTTTGGGCATGAACGGCTTTATCTATGCCATGCCGTGGGCACTCCCCGGACCGATCGGCACCTTCATCGACACCAACTTCCAGCCGATCTCTCTGGTCCTGGTAGTCGTCCTGCTGGTCGCTGACTTCTTGATCTACTACCCGTTCTGCAAGGCCTACGACAACGTCCTGTGCAAGCAGGAGGCCGAGACCCTGGCCGAAGAAGAGGCCGAGGAGACCAAGGCCGTCAAGACCGCTGCCGCCCCCGCCGTTGAGGCTCCCGTTGTCGAGACCGCTTCTGCCACTGAGGCCTCCGCAGCTCCGTCCGCCCTTAAGGGCAAGGACCTGAGGGTTCTGGTTCTGTGCGCTGGCGCCGGCACCTCTGCACTGCTCGCCAACGCGCTTAAGGAAGGCGCCGACGAGCTGGGCATCGACATTACCGCCAACGCCGGTGCCTACGGCAGCCACTACGCCATCATGGACCAGTACAACGTCATCGTCCTGGCTCCGCAGGTTCGCACCTATTACAACGAGATGAAGGCCGACACCGACCGCCTGGGCATCACGCTGCTGTCGCCCAAGGGCAAACAGTACATCGACCTCACTAAGGATCCCAAGGGTGCCGTCAACTGGATCGAGGAAAACCTCGAGGCATAAGACGCTGACGCCACCTGCCGCTCGCAGAAAATAATGGCCCGTGCATCAATGTGTGATGCGCGGGCCATTTTGTTTAGACCGCACCCGTCCTCCTGTTCATCTCAATCTGTAACATCTAGCCGAGTTTTTCGGTCCTACCTGTTACAGATTGAGATGAAGGAGCCGAGCACGTCTACGCCCGCAGGTCCTTTACGCTGGAACGCTCGACCAGCACGCCCGAGACAAGCGTACGGCTTCTGGAGCTCGGGGCTTCCAGCCCCGCAACGACCTCGTTGAGCGCACGGATGCCCAGCTCGCGGTGGCGAAACTTCACTGACGTCAGAATCGAGTTGGGAATCATCTTGTAGAGCTCATCGTCGAAGCCGATCACGGACACGTCGTCGGGCACACTGAGCCCTTTGTCACGTAGAGCCACCATCACGCCGTTTGCCATGCAGTCGTTAGCAGTGAGGACCGCCGTGCAATCGGGTTTATCAGCAAGCACAAGGCCCGCGGCATAACCACTATCCGCATTCCAATCGCCTTGCAGAGGCTCGGGCGGCTCAATGCCACGCGCCTCGAGTGCCGCACGCCAACCTTTCATACGGCACTGGCTCGACAGCGCCTCTTTCTTACCCGAAACGAAATACACGTTCTTGTGACCATGATCCAAAAAGTACTCGCACGCCATGCGCGCGCCACCCTCTTGATCGTCACTAACGGTAGAGCAGGTAGGATGCTCCATCGGTGTGATAATCACCGTCTTGAGGTCTTTCGGCGCCTCAAAGGTATCAAAGTCATCGACCATCTGACGCAGGTTGAAGATCATGCCATCAACAGGCAGCTGCGACATTCTGTGCGCCGCATCGGCAAGGGTCATCTTCTCCCCTGCGCACTTCTTAATCATCGTGAGCGCAAAGCCTCGCTCTTCGGCGGCATCGGCGATACCGTCAATCATGTCCACGGCACCGCCCGACAAGTGAAACAGCACGACGCCAATGCACCCGTAACGGCCCAACTTGAGTGAACGCGCGGCAAAGTTGGTTCGAAACCCGAGCGCCTCCATGGCAGCATGGACCCTATCGCGCGTCGACTCGCGCACGCTATCGGGCTCGTTGATCACGCGCGACACCGTCTTGAGAGAAACGCCCGCGGCAATCGCCACATCGTTCATCGAGACGTTTTTCTTGTCCATCGTTGCCACTACTTCTCCACTCGGTTCTCTATCGCTTGTTTTTTGCGTTCTAGCATACACTACCTGCCTAACTGATAAATCAACCATTCACCGGACAATATCGACCGCTCGCCCGTATATCCTTGTTGCTCTTCCAAAAATGTCTTACGTTGTCATTAACGAAATGTCTTACGTTGTCATTTCGCAATGCCTTCCTTAAGCAGGAAGGTTTCCGGGCAGTCCTGACCATCCATCGACGACCAGTTCCATCCACATGCATCGCGCATCAAGTAGCAAAGGAGCTCTATGGACGCCATCGTAAAGATGCTCGAGAAGCATCAACCGTTCTTTGAGAAAATCTCGAGGAACGTCTACCTCCAGGCCATCAAGGACGGATTCCTTGGGTGCATGCCAATCGTCCTCACCTCTTCGATTTTCCTGCTGATCGCCACGCTTCCCGGCGTGGTTGGCATCACGCTGCCCCAACCGCTCATCGACTGGTGCAACAAGCTGTACAACTTCACCATGGGCGTCATGGGCATCATGGTTGCCGGCACCACTGCCAAGAACTTCACGGCTTCCATGAACCGTCGCATGCCCGCCGGCAAAGTGCTCAACGACGGTTCCACCATGGTGGCCGCCCAGTGCAGCATGCTGTTGCTCGCAGTCACGCAGTTCACCACCAAGCTCAACGGCTCCGAGCTTTCGGTCTTCGATTGCACCAGCATGGGTACGCGCGGTCTGTTCTCGGCCTATATCGCCGCGTTCATTACCGTGTGGGTCTATAAATTCTGCGTCTCGCGCGATCTGACCATTAAGCTGCCCAAGGAGGTCCCGGGCGCCATCGCTCAGAACTTCCGCGACATCATCCCCTTTGGCGGCGCCGTCATCATCTGCGGCATCATCGATGTCGTCGTGCGCAACCTCATAGGCGTTCCGTTCTCCGAGCTGCTTATCAAACTGCTCTCCCCACTCTTTACCGCTGCAGAAACCTATCCTGGCCTTATCCTTATCCAGGCAGCCACCGCGTTCTTCTGGTTCATCGGCGTCCACGGCCCCTCGATTGTCCAGCCGGGCATCGACCCCATCCGTCTTGCCAACCAGGCCGAGAACCTGCAGGTTCTGCTGGCCGGTGGTCACCCCGCCCACTCCCTCACCTTTAACATGTCGCTCGTGGGTGAGTTCGGCGGCACCGGCGCCACGTTCATTGTGCCGCTTCTGCTGATTCTCTTTATGAAGTCTAAGCAGCTCAAAGCCGTCGGTAAGGCCTCGATTGTTCCTGTTGCCTTCGCCGTCAACGAACCGCTGCTCTTTGGCGCGCCGATGATTCTTAACCCCTACATGCTCATCCCCTTTGTTGCCGCCGGCTGCGTCAACGTAAGCGTTGCCAAGTTCTTTATCGACAATGTGGGCATGAACGGCTTCTCCTTCGTGGTGCCTTGGGCTACCCCTGCCCCCATCGGCATCTTCATCACCACAAACTTCCAGCTTATCGCCCTGGTGTTTGTCGCGATCATCATCTTGCTGGACGCCATCATCTACCTGCCATTCTTGAAGGCATACGATAAGCTGCTCTGCGACCAGGAGGCCGAGCGCGCCGCCGAGCTGGGTCTCGAGTCCGATGGTGCCGCCACCATCGCCGCCAACGCCCCTGCGCCCGCTGTCGAGCAGACTACCGCTTCCGTCGAGACGACCGTTGCCGCCGCCGACAGCAAGCCTGTTGCCGATCAGCCCGAGCCCGCCGCCGACGCATCCGCTAAGAAGGATGTCGATGGCCTGAAGGTCCTCGTCCTGTGCGCCGGCGCCGGCACCTCCGCCATGCTTGCCAACGCCATCAAGGAAGGTGCTGCGCAGACCGGAGAGAACATCGCTTCCTCCGCAGGCGCCTATGGCCAGCACACTGCCATCATGGATCAGTACGACGTTATCGTGCTTGCCCCGCAGGTCCGTAGCTACTACAACGACATGAAGGCCGACACCGATCGCCTGGGCATTAAGCTGCTCGCCCCGCGCGGTAAGGAATATATCGACCTTACCCGCGACCCCGCTGGCGCCATCAAGTGGCTCCGCGAGAACCTCGACTAGTTCCTCCCTCTGTTGGTGCCCGGATCCCCAGTTCGGGCACCTCTCCCTATTCGTATCCCACAGAAAGGATGACTCATGACCAACCCCATGCAGTTCCCCGACGGCTTTGTATTTGGCGGCGCCACCGCCGCTTACCAGGTTGAGGGCGAGACCCGCACGCACGGCAAGGGCAAAGTGCCCTGGGACGATTTCCTGGCAGCTCAGGGTCGCTTCTCCCCCGATCCCGCAAGCGATTTCTACAACAAGTACCCGGTCGATATCGACCTGTGCCAGCGCTTCGGCATCAACGGTATCCGCGTCTCCATCGCCTGGAGCCGCATCTTCCCCAACGGTACTGGTGAGATTAACCCCGAGGGTGTTGCCTTCTATCACGAGCTCTTTGCCACCTGCAATAATGCCGGCGTTATCCCCTATGTCACGCTCGATCACTTTGATACACCTGAGGCCTTTTACCAGAACGGCGACGAGGGTTTCCTGACGCGCACGACGATCGACGCCTTTGTCGAGTACGCCAAGTTCTGCTTTGCCGAATTCACCGAGGTCAAGCACTGGTTTACCTTTAACGAGATCCCCGCGACCGCCGAGGGCAGCTTTATCGTCGGCAACTGGCCGCACGGCGAGAAGTATCGCCTGGATAAGGCCTTCCAGCTCATGCACAACATGATGGTGGCCCATGCCAAGGCCGTCGTCGCCTTCCACGAGGGCGGCTTTGAGGGCGAGATCGGCATTGTCCAGAACCTGGAGCCCAAGTATCCCCTCGACCCCAACAACGCCGCCGACTGCGAGGCAGCTCGCATGGCCGACGTCATCAACAACCGCTGGGTACTCGACGCCACCTTCCGCGGCCACTATGCAGCCGATACCATGGAGGCTGCGACCAAGCTGGCTCATATCGCCGGCGGCGAGCTCGACGTCCGCGACGAGGACATCGCCGCGCTGACCGCCGCGCTCCCCTACAACGATTGCCTGGGCGTCAACACCTACAAGTGCCAGTTCCTGCGTGCCGCCGAGGGCGAAAACGACATCAACCACAATGGCACCGGCGACAAGGGCTCCTCGCGCTGGTTCCTCAAGGGCGTGGGCGAGTCATGCGTGCGCGAAGGCATACCCACCACCGATTGGGACTGGATCATCTATCCCGAGGGCCTCTACGACCTGCTGCTCCGCATTAAGAACGATTACCCCAACTACAAGAAGATCTACATCACCGAGAACGGCATGGGCTATAAGGACGACTTCGAGGACGGCTTTATCGACGACGCCCCTCGCATCGACTACATGCGTCAGCATCTCGCATGGATCCTCAAGGCAATCGACGGCGGCGTAAACGTCGACGGCTACTTTGTATGGTCGCTGCAGGACCAGTTCTCCTGGACCAACGGCTATAACAAACGTTACGGCCTGTTCTACATCGACTTCGAGACCCAGAAGCGCTATCCCAAGGCGAGCGCGTACTGGTACAAGAACGTCGCGGAGACCGGCCTGCTCATGGCCTAACTTTTGCCGCATACCCCCTGTCGGCCGCAT
>CABSNH010000040.1 GCA_902478985.1 uncultured Collinsella sp. | reverse complement strand
GTGCAGCAGGCGCACATCGACGATCTCCATGCCGCGATCGACGGTCTTGCACATGTCATAGATCGTTAGACACGCGGCACTCGCGCCGGTCAACGCCTCCATCTCGATACCCGTCTTGCCCGTCACGCCGGCCGTAACCAGCACGTGAAAACCAACCTGCCCGTCCGCGCGCGCCGGCGCCCAGCCCTCGGGCACATCCTCGGCCGGCGTCCCCGCCGGAGCGATGGGCGCAATGTCGCACTTGCTCTTGGTAATGAGCAACGGATGGCACATGGGGATGATGTCGCTCGTGCGCTTGATGGCCATAATGCCCGCCACGCGCGCGCAGGCAAGCACGTCGCCCTTTTTGGCACGGTCCTGCAGCACCATGGCCTGTGTCTCGGGATGCATGAGGATGGTGCCCTCGGCGATGGCGATGCGATGGGTCTCGGCCTTGTCGGACACGTCGACCATGCGTACCTCGCCCTTGGCATCCACGTGCGTCAGCTCGTCGCGACGGGCATCACGGGCGGGCTCGGCGACAGCGCTGGCAGACGGCTGCGCGGACGCGTCGGCGTTGCCAGCATTCGCGGCAGCCGTGACTTTGTGGGCAGACATCGCGGCCCTGCGAGCGGCCTTGGTGGCATCGGCGTACCTGCTCTTGGCCATATGATCATCCTCCGATTTGGGACATAAATCGTTGCGTGCCCTCAATTATCGCGTGTTCCTGCGGTTTGTGGGCCACGGCATCGCGCCAAATCGAAAGTACCTGCATATCATCACCACGGCGCAGCGCCTCACGCACCGAATACTCGGCATCGCTGAACAGACACGGACGCACGTTTCCGTCGGCCGTCAGGCGCAGACGGTTGCAATTCGCGCAAAAATGGTTGGACATGGCGCTAATAAAGCCAACCGTTCCCGCCACGCCCGGAAAGTGCCAATAGCGCGCAGGGCCCGCGCCGGCAGGAGCGTCGTTGATGTCGAGCGGCTCGAGCTCGCCCAGTCCCGCCGCGACGGCCCCAGCATTGATGCGCGCCCGCAGCTCGTCGCTCGGCACGGTATCGCTCGCGTCCCACAGCTCGGGATTGAGCGCGGGCGCATGCGGGTCCACAGCGCAATGCGAGCTCGTGTGCTCGTCGCCAATGGGCATGTATTCGATAAAACGCAGGTGGATGGGGCGGTCGACGGTCAGCCGTGCGAGGGCCGCCACATCCTGGTTAAGCCGGCGCACAACAACGCAGTTGACCTTAACGGGCTCAAAGCCCCAGGCCAGCGCCGCATCGATGCCCGCCATGGTCTGCTCGAGTCGACCCAGACGCGTGATCTTTCCAAAGAGCGAGGGGTCGAGTGTGTCGAGCGAGATGTTGACGCGGTCAAGCCCGGCATCTTTGAGCTGCGGCGCCAGCTTGGGCAGCAGGGCGCCGTTGGTGGTAAGCGAGATGTCCTCGATCTGCGGGATCGCGCGGATGTCGCGAATAAGCGGAATAATACGGCGGCTGACCAGTGGCTCGCCGCCCGTCAGGCGCACGCGGCGAATGCCCTCCCCCGCCACCAAGCGCACAAAGCGGGCGATTTCCTCGGCGCTGAGTAGCTCGTCGTGTGCACGGGGCGCCACGCCGTCGGCCGGCATGCAGTAAATGCAGCGGAAATTGCACTTGTCGGTAACGGCAATGCGCAGGTAGTTGATATCGCGGCCAAAACCGTCATGTTGCACGCGCCCGTCCACGCAGCCCTCCCCTCACGCGGCGTTTTATTCTTCGGAAAACATAATACCCCACGAGAGAATCATGCCGACACCCGTACGACAGGACAGGTCGCTTTGAGCAAGACCGGCTTCCCAAGCCCATCCTCAGCATGCAGACCATCACAACATTCGATGCTTTTCCCGTTTTTGGCAAAAAACGTCGAATGTTGTGATGGTTTGCCTGCCCACGGCACCCCACAGAAGGACCAAAGCGCCCCTAAAGGCCGCCGTCCCAGTGCCGAATCACGAATTCTCGCAGGTCGTTCTGACGTTTCTGAAACGCTTCGCTTCGGTCGCACTTAAGGCCCATAGCGAGCGCGATGGCGTTTATCGCCCGATGCAATTGCAGCTGGTGGGCAAACTGAGTCCCGGTGAGGACAATCATCCTAAAGCCCAGCGCGCTCAGCACGGTCATACGCTCCACATCCGACGCGCTGCGCTGTTTATCAAGATGGTCCGAGCCGTTGTATTCAATCCCCGTACCGCTCGCAGGCGCATATACGTCGATCTCGAAATACCCGGCCTTTGCGAGATACTTGAACTCGTTGGGAACATCGACCCGATGGTTGAGCACGATCTTGGTGTATCCCAGCCCTCCCTGGGAACGTTTTGCTACGACCATGATTGCGGTAGCCGTCTCCATGGGCGACCGCGCGCCATCGTGCACGCGCTTGAGCACGACAGCCGCGCGTATGGCCCCCTGACGAGATCGGTTCTCATTGCAATAAGCAATCAAGTCGGCAACGGTATACCTCTGCCCCATCTCGATATAATCGCCTGTCGACAGATGATTCAAATGGTATCGGGCACAGATTTCGTAGCCATATTCCAGCTGCTCGGGCTCACTCATCCACGAACCCGCTTGGACAAAGCACATGGCCTCATCAACCACTAGAAGGCCCTCTACCACCTCGATAAGATGGCCTGGAGGTACCGGCGCCCCAAACACGTGGCACCTAAATCCAGCCGGCGTCGAGCGCTCAAAATCGAAGTTGACGAGCGTGTCGATATGATCGAGCTCTTCTCGTGGAATACCAAGAGAAACCAGATAGTCGACAACGATCCCAACTGCCGTTGAAGCCCTCAGCCCCTTGGCATCGAGTCCCAATTTGGGCAGGCTCGCGGCCGGTTCCGCCTCGTTAGCAAGCGAGTCCTCATCGTATAGACTGCTTGCTCGCGAGAGCGGCTCGGACGGGCGCGCCACGTTGTGGTACAGCCAGGCGGTCTTATGGGACAGGACGATTGGCAGGTCCATGAGCCCTCCAATGAAGTCGGATAACCAACCTTATTCCCCTGCCCACGGGTCCGCACACCTTCGTGCGCAAGAAAGCGATTCCACCCGTTCGAGTGGCAGAAAAACCATCACAACATTCGATGCTTTTCCCGATTTTGGCAAAAAACGTCGAATGTTGTGATGGTTTGAGGCGAGGTGCGGGCACGGAGGACCAAAGCATCGTGCTTGGAGCGTGGCTATTTTTCGCCCCGTCGTCATCACAAACCTTGACTCTACAATCGTTGTAAGGTTTTCACTACACTGGTACGTAAACAAACCCAGCCAGAAAGTGCCCCGCCCATGGAACACGACCTCACACGCGGCAATGTCCTCAAGACCATCGCGGTCTTTGCCCTGCCTTATATGCTCTCGTACTTTTTGCAGATGCTCTACGGCATGGCCGACCTGTACATGATGGGGCAGTTTAGCGGCGCTGCCGGCATCACCGCCGTGGGCAATGGCGCGCAGACGCTCTATATCATTACCGTGACGCTCGTGGGCCTGGCAATGGGAACGACGGTCATCGTCGGCCACGCCGTGGGCTCGCGTCGCTTCGACCGCGCCGAGACCGCCATCGGCAACACCATCACGCTCTTTATGGGTGTCTCGGTGGTGCTGGCCGCTGTCCTGCTCGCACTGTGCCCGCAAATCGTGGCACTCATTGGCACGCCTGCCGAGGCGGTCGAAGGCACCGCCGCCTACCTGCGTATCTGCTTTGTCGGCATTCCCTTTATCGCCGCATACAACATCCTCTCGGCCATCTTTCGCGGCCTGGGCGATTCGCGCTCGCCCATGTACGTGATCGGCGTGGCATGCATCATCAACATCGCGCTCGACTTTATGCTTATCGGCCACATGGGGCTCGGCCCCGTGGGCGCGGCGCTCGGCACGGTAACCGCCCAGACGGCCAGCGTTGCCCTCGCACTCGTGTGGCTCAAGAGCCGGCGCACGAACATCCACGTTAAGCGCAGCGACCTGCGCCCCCAGCCCGAGGTGCTCGGCAGCATTCTTAAGATCGGCGTGCCTGTGGCCGTGCAGGACGGCTGCATCCAGGTGGCGTTTATGTTTATCACCGTCATCGCCAACCACCGAGGGCTTGTCGACGCCGCCGCCGTGGGCCTGGTCGAGAAGATGATCAGCTTTTTGTTCATTGTTCCGAGTTCAATGGGCGCCACCGTCAGCGCGCTCACGGCGCAAAACGCCGGTGCAGGAAAGGGCGGTCGTGCGCGTCAGGTACTCAAGGATGCCATGACGATCTCGGTGGTGTACGGCTGTCTGATCACGGTGCTGATGTGGCTGGTGGCGCCGGCGTTTATCGGCTTTTTTGCCAAGGACCCCGCGGTGGTCGCGGCCGGTACCGGCTATATGCACAGTTATATTTTCGACGCAATCTTTGCCGGCATCCACATTTGCTTTAGCGGCTTTTTCGCTGCATACGGCAAGAGCTACATCGGCTTTGCGCACAACGTGCTGGCCGTGGCGCTCATTCGCGTACCCGGCGCGTGGCTGCTGTCGAACGCCTATTCCGACACGCTGTTTCCCATGGGCATCGCTTCGCCGTGCGGATCAATTTTGTCGGCAGTCATCTGTGTTGTCGCGTTTACCGTGCTCAACCGGCGTGGGGCTTTTGACAAGTTGGCAGCGTAGCGGGGCAACGCAAGCCTGGCGCCCCTCCCCGACCCTATTGAAAGGAGCGGTCCTGTGATCGACATGCCAAGTGAACATACCGAGGGCCTGCTCCGCATTGGCGAGGTGGCGCGCCTGTTTAACCTGAGCGTGGGCACGTTGCGCCATTACGAGCAGATGGGCCTACTGGACCCGGCGCACATCGATCCGGCGAGCGGGTACCGTTACTACGGATCGCGGCAGCTCTCCACCCTCAATACCATCAGCCACCTGCGCGTTCTCGATTTGTCACTCGCGCAAATCCGTGATTTTGTGACCACGCGCGATGTGGACCTTATGCAGCGGCAGCTGGCTCAGCAGCAGGAGCTCATCGAGCGCAAGCGCCGCGAGCTCGAACGCGTGTCGCGCAAGATCGATAACCGGCTTGCGCTGCTTCACGATGCCCTGAACACCAAGCTCGACACCATTTGCACAATCGATGCGCCCGAACTTCGCTGCGCCGTGCTGCGCGAACGCGTCAATCCTACCGACGCCTATGCGCTGGAGTGGCAGATTCGTCAATTGCAGAAGGGGCAGCACGAGACCTTTGTCTTCTTGGGCAACTTGGGCGTTGGGATCAGCGCCGAGCGCCTCGCCGCCGGCGACTTTGACGGCTACGACGAGGTCTTTTTGCTGCTCGATAACACCGATGATTACGTGGGCGACGTCGAGACGCGGCCCGCCGCGCGATGCCTGACCATAAGCTTCCGCGGCACGCACGGGCAGGCAGGCACGCGCTATGAGCAGCTGCTCGGCTATATGCGCGAGCGCAACCTGACACCCGCCGGGCCCTCGCGCGAGATTGCCCTGATTGACGACATCATCAGCGACGACCCCACAACCTATGTGACACAGATCACGGTGCCGATTGCCCCGTCCAAATAAGAACCGCTCGGAAGGCATCATGCTTTCCGAGCGGTTCTTATTAATCATTATCCAGCAACTCGAATCGATTTCTAGATATCACCAATGCGGCATAATCTTGACTTTGGTGAAAAACATGGGCGACCACAACGTCCTCGTTATCGTAGTAATAAAGCATTACATAAGAATTAACGAGGCAAGCATGGTAACCAAGCACTGCAAGCTCGGGTAACTTCGATAAGCCGTAGTCAACTACACCACTCTGAAGAAGCTGGAGCTGACTACGGTATTTATCAAGAAAATGCCGGGCGGTAAAAATACCATGCCCTAATAGATAATCAACGATATCGTCAACTTCTTGTTCAGCCGTAGGCAGAATCTTGACGTTATAGGCCATATTTTGCCTCAAGGTCATCGAGGGCCTCAAAGGCATCACGCGCCGTGCCGGCAGCACGCTCCCGCTCGGCCACAGCTATACGAGCCATCAGGCGAGCCTTAGCCTGTTCCTGAACCATGAGGTCATAGTCTTCAGATCGAAGTACAACAAATTTGCTATAGCCGTTTTTTGTAACAGTCACTGGACCCGTAGTAGTTTCAACGAGCTCCGAAAACTTTGCGGTGTCCCGCATATCTTTAATTGGAACGCAAACGGGCATGGCACACTCCTAACATAATTGTGTACACAATTATGTTACACCAAAACGACCCCGCTAAAGTCCTAAAGCATCTTCACTGACAATCTGAATGTCATCGCCCTTGGACTGGAGTTCCAGGGCTTTCTTTACCTTACTTCCGTAGTTCTTTGTAGCCCAAGCATCGCTGCCTTCATCGCCAACAACCACGTAGTCGCATTTCTTTGACACGCCACTCAGTACCTGGCCGCCATTCTGCAAAATAAGCTGCTTTATACACTCTCTTGGACCATGACAGAAAGTGCCGGAAAGACAGAATGACTTCCCTTCAATTTGAACCTGTTGATGCGATATACCGTCAGAGCAGGGATTAATTATCCCCTGCAATAAACCAACCAATTGACCGGATTCATGCTCATCTATATCACCATCCGCCAAAGCGGCAGTTAGAAGCGAGCAAACCTTGTCGAGCAAAGGATCGCCTTGCAACTTATCATGCTCTTCGACATACAGCAGCGCCGACATCGCCTCAAAGGCATCAACCCTACCATTCGCGACAATCATTTCGCACAAACTTAGAAAGTCGCAGTAATCGGCAGTCTTTTGCGACTTCACCCTCTGAGCCGAAGTACGAAAAGTCCCCTCATTTGAACGTCGTCTGCAACCGGTACCGAGGCTATACGGTGCAAACGTGGGGACACGCCCCTCGTCTTCCATAACCAACGAGTGGAAAATACGCCTGCAAGCATCCGCATCGTCCAAGGCTCGATGATGGCTCCCCATCTCAAGATTTAGGCATCGGCAAACCGTTGGAAGCTTATAGTCTGGGTATTCTGGATGCCACTGCTTGGCAAGCTCTTTAGTGCAGGCGTAATTCCACTCGGGCCTGTCAAGTTCATAGGCGTCGAATAGCTTCCACAGAACCGCCAAATCAAAGGAAGCGTTGTGAGCAACCAGAGCGGCTCCGTCAAACAAGCTTTTCAATGAGCGTGACCATATTTCCGGAAATGTAGGAGCACCGGCAACATCAGCATGGGAAATGCCCGTTAGCCTCATGTTTATTTCCGAAAACGGCTCCTCAGGATCAACCAAATAGGAATCCTCTGCAAGGACGGCACCATTGCAGTCACATCGAATTAGTCCAATTGAGCTAATTCGATCATTGTGTCCATTTGGAGTTTCAACATCCAAAAACAGTACGTCTGCCGCCATGACATTCTCCCTACTCCACAGGTACTTCGCCCGTTTCGATAATTTCCTCAAGTTGGTCTTCGTCCAGTACGGGCACACCAAGTGCTTGGGCCTTAGTGAGCTTTGAGCCCGCATTCGCCCCCGCAACTACATAGGAGGTTTTCTTCGAAACCGACCCCGTCACCTTAGCCCCCAGAAGTTTCAACACATCCCCAGCCTCGGAACGAGAACGTTTCTCGAGTGTACCGGTCAGAACAAAAGTCAATCCTGTTAGTGGTTGCTCTGAAGCGAGATTGGCGGAAATACCAGCTTTTTCAGACTTTGCCTGCATTGCGCCCATAAGGTCTTCCTCGAGAGAGAAACCGCATTCACGAAGTCGCTGAAGTACATCGAGGTTTTCCGGAACAGAGAAGAACTCCTTTATGCTATTTGCGATTTCCGGTCCAACCCCTTCGATCTGGGCTATATCTTCCTCGTCAGCTATAACAAGCGCATCAATTGAAAGGTAACGCCGGGCTATAAGCTCGGCAACGCTCTTCCCCACCAAGCGAATCCCCAAAGCAAACAGAATCCTTGAGAGCGGCAACTGCCGAGATTTATTGAGCTCATCGACTATCTTTTCAGCCGTCTTCACACCCACCGGTATGGGCTCGCCCGCATTTTTAACGATTCGATCGGCTTTGTAAAGTCTTGGAGTGCCGTCCTCGTTGAGCATCGGCTTTCCATGCTTATCGAGCATGGGGTCGCCCTTACGATGCCCTCCTTTTACCACGCGCCCCGTGTCCAGGCCTGCGATGTCGTCGACCGTGAGCTGGTAGAAGTCCGCGACGTCGTGAATCAGCCCGGCGGCGATCATCTTGTCGACGATCTCGTCGCCTAGGCCGTCGACGTCCATGCAGCCGCGGCTCACCCAGTGGAGCAGGCGCTCCTTGAGCTGTGCGGGGCAATCGATGGACACGCAGCGGTAAGCAACCTCGCCATCCTCGTGGACCACGGGGCTACCGCACACGGGGCAGACCTCGGGCATGCGCCAGTCGACCGAATCGACCGGGCGCTTGTCGAGCACCGGGCCCACGACCTCGGGAATCACGTCGCCTGCCTTGTGCACGATGATGGTATCACCCTCGCGCACGTTTTTGCGACGGATCTCGTCGATGTTGTGCAGCGTGGCGCGCGCGATGGTGGAGCCGGCGACTGTCACCGGATCGAACTCGGCGACCGGCGTGAGTACGCCGGTGCGGCCCACCTGGATGCGAATCTCGCGCAGGACGGTCTGCTTTTCCTCGGGCGGGAACTTAAAGGCAATGGCCCAGCGCGGCGCACGGGCAGTAAAGCCCAGGTCGAGCTGCTGCTGAAAGCTGTCCACCTTTACGACCACGCCGTCGATGTCGTAGTTCAGGTCGCCGCGATGCTCGAGCGCCTGGGCGCAGAACTCGTGAACCTCGGCGGGCGTGGCACAACGGGCCACGTTGGGGTTGACGCTAAAGCCGGCGCTGCGCAGCCAGTCCAGAAACTCGCGCTGACTGTGAACATGCAGCGGGTCGGTATCGGCGATGGCGTAGATAAAGGTAGCCAGGTCGCGGCGCGCCGTGACCTTGGGATCCTTTTGGCGCAGGCTGCCGGCGGCGGCGTTGCGCGGGTTGGCAAAGGGGTCGCGGCCCTCGGCATCGGCCTCGTCGTTCAGGCGCACAAAGCTGCCCTTGGGCATGTAGACCTCGCCGCGCACCTCGATGGTGCGCTCGCGATCGGCGCCCATGTGGGCGAGCGCCGGCTCGGACAGGTGCATGGGCACATCCTTGATGGTACGCACGTTGAGCGACACGTCCTCGCCCGTGGTGCCGTCGCCGCGCGTGGCCGCACGTACGAAGGTGCCGTTTTGGTAGGTAAGGGCCACGCCCAGGCCGTCGATCTTGAGCTCGCAGGTATAGGTGACGCTACCGGCGCCGAGCGCATCCTCGGTGCGTTGGAGCCACGCGTCGAGCTCATCCAAATCCATGGCATCGTCCATGGAATACATGCGCGCCATATGCGTGACCGGCGTAAACTGCTCGCTCACGTAGCCGCCCACGCGTTGGGTGTAGCTGTCGGGCGTCACCAGGTCGGGGTAGGTCGCCTCGATTTCCTGCAGCTCAACGAGCATTTTGTCAAAGGCAGCGTCCGTGATCTCGGGTGCGTCGAGCATGTAGTAGCGGTACGCGTGGTAATCGAGCTCGTGGCGCAGCTCGGCCGCGCGCGTTGCCGCCTGGGCACGGGCATCGGTCGGTGCGGTGGCTTCCGCGGTCGTGGACGTTTCGGTATCGATGTCCACGCCGTCACCAAACAGGCTCGATTGCTCCATAGCGGCACTCCTTCGCTCGATTTCAAACGGATACTAGAGTACCACCGGTCGCAACGGGGTCGAATAGCGGTCTCGGACCGCACCGAATCGGCAGCCGCCAGACTGGGGTGGACAGTTAGTTCAGATACGTATAAATCCTAGAGCTGGATCGGGCACGAACACCTCTGTTTCGACTAATTTTGGGCTCCTCGAGACCATGTAAACGTCCCACTCTCCCTTCCAAACACCCATCCGAGCCCCATCCCAATCAAAAATTGCTCAAAACGCATCCCAAGCTGCCCCAGATTTATACGTATCTGAACTAACTGTCCAGACCATTACGAACCAGGCCTCTTGCCGGCCACAAGTGATCCGTTTTCCTCCGTCCCCAACGGATCAATAAGAAAAGAGGGGCTGTCCCGCGTTGGCGGGACAGCCCCCTCTGGCTTCGATGTGTGCGATACGGCTCGTTAGAAACCCTGGCCGTAGCCTTGACCCTGGCCCTGCTGGCCCAGCAGCTCCTCCAGATACTGGCGCAGCTGCTCGTCGGTAATACCGCCGTTGCCGGTGTCGGTCGCGCTGTCATCCTGCTGCTGGCTCTGCAGCTCCTCGTCAGAGCCCAACTCAACCGTGACCTTCTTCTCGTCCTTGCCGCGCATGAGCGTGATCTCGACCTTCTCGCCCACCTCGTGGCTGCGCAGCGCAATGATCAGGCCATCGGCACTCGTAATCTCGTCGTCGCCCAGCTTGGTAATGACATCGCCCTCCTGGATGCCGGCCTTGGCAGCAGGGCCATCCTCAACGACGCTCGCCACATACGCGCCGCTATCAGTGCTTAGCTTGTTGGTGCGGGCGTTGAGCGCGTTGACGCTCGAAAGCGTAGCGCCCAGGTACGGATGCACCGGCGTCTTGCCGTCGATGATCTGGTCGGCAATGTCCTTGGCGTAGTTAACCGGAATGGCAAAACCCACGCCCGAGCTGGAGCCCGAGTAGCTCTCGATGAGCGAGTTGATGCCCACGAGTTCGCCGTTGTCGTTGACGAGCGCGCCACCGGAGTTGCCCGGGTTGATGGCGGCATCGGTCTGGATCATGTTGGCGTAGATGGTGTTACCGCTGGTAGAGCTCATGGCCGTGGAGCGATACAGCGCCGACACAATACCCGTGGAGACAGACTGCTCGTTGCCGAACGGCGAGCCGATTGCCATGACCCACTCGCCCACGTTGAGCTTGGAGGAATCACCAATCTCGATCGGCGTGAGCTTGGAGGCGTCAGCATCCTTGAGTTTGATGACGGCTAGGTCGCTCGAAGCATCGTTGCCCACGAACTCGGCCTCGTACGTGGTTCCGTCGTCCATGGTCACCACGTACTGGTCGTAACCATCGACCACGTGGTTGTTGGTGAGGATGTGGCCCTCGGTATCGAGCACAACGCCCGAACCGACGCTGCCCGAACCATCCGACTCGTCGGCAGACTGCGAAAGCGTATTGTCCTGGCTACCGCTCGAGGTGGCGGTAATGGAAACGACGGAGGGCAACGCCTTGGCAGAAACGGCCTCGGCCAGCGTGGTGTCCTCGGAATCAATCGTAATCTTTTGCGTCGACGAACCCGAAGCGCCCGCCGTCACGGCATTCTTTCCGCCGCCAATGTTGAGCGTGCCGCTCATAATGAGCGCGATGACCAGCAGGGCACCGCATGCGCAGCCGGCGAGCGCCGTAATAAAGATCGGCAGCTTTTTGGTCTTGGTCTTGACCACCGTGTGCTTGTTCACGACCTGTTGGCCGCCCAGCGGCTTGCCGGTCTGCGTGTCGTAGGCCTGCACGTAGGGAATGTTGCCGTCGGCAGGCGTCGACTCCACCTGCACACGCGGCTGCTGCTGGGTCTCGCCAGCGTTGCCCGCATCCTGGGGACGCTGGGAATCGTTCTCGCTCATGGCTGCGATCCTTTCGTCAAATACCCAAAGGCCCGCCAAACATGTGGCGGGCCATCATTGTTCACGTTGAGTTGTACCCCAATATGCGGGCGAACGTGTATGAGAACGCAATCTTTTAGGAAGGCTTAAGTTCTGTTGCAGGCCCAAAAGGACCCGGCCTGCGGCAAAACCACCACAATGGTGCCTGTCCCCTTTGTGGTGGAAATCTAATCCTTAAACAGATAACCAACGCCGCGGACGGTGGTGATGTGTGCCGCGATTTGCGGGCCCACCTTGGAGCGGATGCGTCGAATGTGCACGTCGACGGTGCGCGTGCCGCCGCAGTACTCAAAGCCCCACACGCGGTGCAGCAGCACCTCGCGGCTGTAGGCACGGTTGGGATGCGTCGCCAAAAAGCTCAGCAGCGAGTACTCCATCAGCGTCAGATCGATGGGCTCGTTATCGAGCGTCACCTGGTAGGTAGCCAGGTTAATCTCGAGGTT
>CABSNH010000039.1 GCA_902478985.1 uncultured Collinsella sp. | reverse complement strand
AGGTGCGGCCGTCCTTGTCGACCCATACGCCGCCCATAAAGTAGTGCTGCGTGGGCGTAACGGGAATGGGCTCGTCCAAGATATCGCGACCGTCCTCCAGGCAGCGCGCGCGGATATTGGCAAAGTGCCCGGTCACCACGTCGCGCTCGACGGGAGCAAAGCTCAGCCACTCGTGCTCGGTACCGTCCTGCTTCATCTGCTCGCGGATGGCGGCGGCGACCACATCGCGCGGCTGAAGCTCGTCGGTAAAACGCTCGCCAGCGGCATTGAGCAGAATCGCGCCCTCGCCGCGGCAGCTCTCGCTGATCAGGAAGGTGCGGCCCGGCTGCGGCGAGAACAGTCCCGTGGGGTGAATCTGCACGTAGTCCAGGTGCTCCATCTTAATGCCATGCTCCTGAGCAATGTAGCAGGCATCGCCCGTGAGCTGCGGGTAGTTAGTCGAATGGTCGTATACGCCGCCGATACCGCCCGTAGCCCACAGCGTGTGGCGGGCATGGATCTTAAAAGGCTCGCCGGCATGCACGCCCTCAGCGGCATTTGCCAGCTCGTCGGCGGGGCGAGCCGAATCGCCCTCATCCACGGCAACGGCGACAACGCCGGTGCACACCGTGGCGTCATCGCGCTCGGCGGTCAGGATGTCGGTCATGGCAACGTGTTCGAGAATCTGCACGTTGTCCAGCTTACGGACAGCCTGGAGCAGCTTGGTCGTAATCTCCTTGCCCGTAATATCGGCATGGAAGGCGATGCGCGGGCGGCTGTGCGCGCCCTCGCGGGTAAAGTCGAGGCTGCCGTCGGCCTTGCGCTCAAAGTCCACGCCCATCGCCAGCAGGTCGTTGATGACCGAGCGGCTCGAGCGGATCATGATGTCAACGCTCTCGCGGCGGTTCTCGTAATGGCCGGCGTGCATGGTGTCCTCAAAGAAGGCATCGTAGTCAGAGCCCTCGGGCAGTACGCAGATGCCGCCCTGCGCGAGCATCGAATCGCACTCGTCGATGGCGCCCTTGGAGAGCATGATTACGCGCGTGCTCGTCGGCAGATTGAGAGCCGCATACAGGCCCGCCACGCCGCAACCGGCAATGACGACGTCACACTCCATATCGGGGTATTGTTTGGTTTCCACAGGAATCCTCTCCCTTGTAATGTGGCATAAGGGATGGTCCCTCATGTCACATTGGCTTAGCGCGTCGCGTACTCGAGCATGCGGTCGAGCGTGAGCTTGGCCTGATCGGCGGCCTCTTCCGACACGCCAATCTGCACCTCGCCCTCGCCCGTCTCCAGGCAGTGCACGAGTTTTTCGAGCGTGATGAGATCCATGTTGACGCAAGTGGGCTGCACCGCAGGGAAGTAGAACTTCTTGCCGGTGCCCTGGCAGCGGCGCTCAAGCTCGTAGAGCACGCCGCGGACCGTCACGATAATGAACTCGCTCGCGTCCGACTCCTCGGCATACTTGATGATGCCGGCAGTTGAGCCGATGTAGTCAGCCTCGGCCAGGACGTCGGCCTTGCACTCGGGGTGCGCCAGCACGAGCGCGTCGGGGTGCGCCTCCTGCGCGTCGACGATCTGCTCGACGGTGATGATGTGATGACGCGGGCAGTAGCCGTTGTTGAGGATGACGTGCTTTTGGGGCACCTGCTCGGCCACAAAGCGGCCCAGGTTTTGGTCGGGAATGAACAAGATGTGCTGCTGCGGCAGCTCGGAGACAATCTTGACGGCGTTAGAGCTGGTAACGCACACGTCACTCCAGCTCTTGATCTCGACCGTGGAGTTGACGTAGCACACCACGGCCAGGTCGTCGCCATACTCGGCACGCGCCGCGTCGACCGTCTCGCGCTTGACCATGTGCGCCATGGGACAGTCCGCGCCCGGCTCGGGCAGCAGCACGGTCTTGGTGGGATTGAGCAGCTTGGCGCTCTCGCCCATAAACTCCACGCCGCACAGCACGATAGTCTGCTGCGGCAGGCTCTTGGCGAGCTTTGCAAGGTAGAAGCTGTCGCCGACGTAATCGGCAACGGCTTGGACCTCGGGCGCCACATAATAGTGCGCCAGGATCACTGCGTCACGTTGGGTTTTTAGCTGATGAATGGCCTCGACGAGCTCTACGGGCACCAGTGCCGCGCGCTCCGTTGCCGTCGTCGCCGATGCCAGGCCGGCCGCGATATCGCGTGCAAGCTCCGATGCATCCATGTTCGCGCTCTGTGCCATCAAGGCCCCTCTCTTTTGGCGAATCTTGGGGCTTTAGTATGACACCTGGCTTTACAGCTGACAAGACAGCTGTAAAGCCAGGTGTAAAGTTGGAATAAAGATTCAATCTTGGGGAGGGTCCATTTTCGAACTGGCAAGCTGAGGATAGTTGAAAATGGACCCGCCCCATGATTCGAGCAGCCGTTTTGTCCAGGACCAAGGGGCAGTGGTCAAAAAAGGCCAAATATGAGTACTGTCACCAAATTAGTAGCAGCGATTTTCCGGTCCAGAGCAGCAAAATCGCCTTGTTTGGAGCCCGATCGCGACTCTGAAGGACGAACATCGATGCACTTTTGGCCGCTGGCACCGATTTTTAAGGCCATTTGGCTGTCACTAAACTGGTAACAGTACTCATATTTGGCCTTTTTTGACCACCGGGTTTCCGGCAGACCCCAAAAGCGGGCCCGAATCGCTCGATCCGGGCCCGCTGGGGACTGGCGCGCGACTACGCGCGGCGCTTCATGGCCCAAGCCAGCAGCAGAACCGCCATGCCGGCAGCGAGCACGGCACCAGCCATGGCGTACGTGCTGTCGCCGGACTCAGGCATCGTCTCCTTGCTAGCCTTCTTCTTGGACTTAGAAGTCGTAGTCGTGGTGGTCGTAGTCGTGACCTGGCTCGAACCGGGCGTCGGCGTGGGGTTGGCAGCCTCGGCAACGGTAAAGGTCGTCTCGGCCGTGCCCGTGGTCGAAACCACACTCAGCTTGTGTTCGCCCACGCCGAGCGTCTTTAGGAAGCTCGCCTTGAGCGTCACGATCGTAGAGCCCTCGGTGAGCACGTAGTTCTCGGCCGCGACCTCCTTATCGTCAACCAGCACCTTCTGGAAGAACTTGAGCGGCGCGTTCGAGCGGAAGCTCAGGTCCTTGGCGGCGTCGACCACCATCGTCTGGCCCTTGCCGTCGATGATCTCGGGTGCCAGAATCGCGATCTCCTCAGACTTGCCCTTCTCACCGCAGACCCTGCACTCCTGGTGCTTCTCGCCCTTGGCCTCGGTGGTCGCCGGCTTGTCAACGACCCACTCAAAGGTGTGCTCAGCCTTGTCGAGGACTTCGCCGCAGCGGCAGACATGCCAGTGGTTCTTGGTGTCGTGTGCCCAGCCGGAGCCGTCGGGCTCGTGCTTGAGGACACCCTCGACCGTCACATTCACGTCGCCCTCGACATCCTTGAGCTCATAGGTGCCCTTGGCGGAAAGCTTAACGGCCTCACCGTCAACCTTTACGGCGTAGCCCTTGCCCGCAAAGTACGCGCTGTCGATGCTCATGGTGAGCGTTGCAGTCCCGTGCCAATCGAGCTCGGTTGCCGTCGAGGTGAGCGCGTAGCCCACCTGATTGCTCGGCAGCGTCACGACCAGCTTGGGGCCGGCCGCCACGGTAACCTCGGTGGCGGAAGAGGCGTCGTAGTTGACCTTGGCCTGGTAGCGCACCTCATACGTACCGGCGGCAAGACCCGTAAGCTCGGCCGTGCCCTCGTCCACCGCCTGATACTCGTCAGCACCCTTGGCACGCCACTCCATCGTCGCGTCGACGCCCGTGACCTTGCCGTCACGCTTGCCGCTCACGGTCTCGGCCGCAGCCTGGACCACCGGCGCGCCCTGCGCGGCGTTCTTGATGGAGAAGTCGCACGTCAGGCCCTCGGTCGGAAGCGCGTAGTTGCCCGCGGCCTTGCCCGTCAGTGCGGTGAGGTTCGCTTGGTACGAATCGCCGGCCTCGACCTGGGAGCCCTCGACGGTCGCACCAAGGTCATCGTCGTCGATAACGTTGCCGAGCGTCGCCTCGGGGCAGTGCTCCTTGCCATCGTAAACAAACTCGCTGGTACCCCACTTCACAGTGAGCACGCGCTGGTTGATGGTGAACACGCCGTCAACAAACGTGATGTTGTAGTTGGGGTTTGCACCCTCGGGTTGCGTCAGCTGCAGAGCATAGCCGCCGTCGCGCACGTTGTCGTTATCTTCACGCTTAATCTCAATGCCCTGAAGGTTCTCGCCCTCGACAAGCTCGCCAGACGCGATCGCCCACGTAAACACGGGGTCGGCCTCGCCGTACGTCTTGGAGGAGGCATCGGCTGCGACCGTAATCGCACGCGGCTTGACCTCGAGAGTCACCTTACCCTCGGCCTTCACGCCGTCGATCGTTACCTCATAGGACACGGTCAGCGTGCCGACGTCCTTAATCTTGGGGGCCTCGGGGGACCAGTTCTTGCCGTCAGTGCTGTACTTTGCCGTTGCACCCTTGGGCAGACTCGTCGCATCGACCGTGTGATACGCACCGTCGTACTCATCGGAATAGCCAACGATAGCGGCAGCCGGAATTTCGACCTCGGCAAGCTTGTGACCGCAGACCTTGCACTTCTGTTGCTTGGAGCCCTTCTCGGTTGCTGTGGGGGCCTTGACGACGACCCACTCAAAGTCGTGCTCGGCCTCGACGATCTTGTCACCACAGGCGCACTTATGCCAATGCGTGCTGTCGTTGGAGAGCCACTCATCGTTCACGGCCTCGTGCTTGCGCACGCCCTCGACCGTGACGACGAGGTCGCTCTCGGCGTTCAGAACAGTGAACTCGCCACGCGCGTCGGGCATCACAACGACATTGTTGACCTTGACGGCGTAAGAGTCGTTGTCAGTAAAGTAGCCGCTCTCGATACTGACAGTGAGGGTGGTTGATCCGTGCCAGTCAAGCTCGTCCGGGCTCGCCATAATCGTATAGCCGACCTGCTTGGCAGGCAGCGTCACGACGAGCTTGCCGCCGGCATTAACGGTAACCTCGGTGGCGGAGGAGGCATCATGGTCGCTATCGGCGCGGTAGCGCACCTCGTACGTGCCGACAGCGCAATCCGTAATCTCAGTCACGCCATCGGGCACGCCCTGATACTCGCCAGATCCCTTGGCTCGCCACTCCATCTTAGCGTCGACGCCCGTGATCTTACCGTCGGACTTGCCGCTCACAGTCTCGGCCGTGGCCTGGACCTTCGGCGCACCCTGGGGTGCCTTCTTGATGGAGAACTCACACGTCAGGCCTTCGGCGGGAAGCTTGTAGTTACCTGCGTCGTCGCCCGTCAGTTCGGTAATTATCGCCGTGTAGGTGCCGGCCTTGACCTTGGCGCCGTCGACGTACGCGGAAAGATTGTCATCGCCGACGACGTTGTGGAGCTTCGCCTGGGGGCAGTGCTCCTCGCCGTCGTAGGTGAACTCAGTAGTGGTGTCCCACGTTACGGCGAGCTCGCGCTTGCTGATCGTAAAGGTGCCATCCTTGAACGTAATCTTGTAGTTGGGGTTGGCGCCTTCGGACTGCGCTGCCGTCACGGCGTAGCCGTCCTTGCGCACGGCCTCGCCGACCTCGCGAGAAACGGTGATGCCCTGGAGGCTCTCGTCCTTGACAAGCTTGCCCTTGGTGACCTCCCAACCCAGCGCGGGATCAGAATCGCCGTACGTCTTGGAGGCGTCCAAAGCGGAAACCGTGATCGCGAGCGGAGTGACCTCGAGTGTCACCTGGCCCTCAACCGCCGCGCCATCAATCGTAACGCGATAGTCGACCGTCACACTGCCGGCGTCCTTAATGCTGGGCGCAACGCTCGTCCAGCCGCCGTCAGCAGCCTTGTACTCAACAACGGCGCCCTCGGGCAGGGCCGAGGCATCGACAGAATGATCCTTGCCGTCATATTTGCCCGAGTAACCCTTAACAGCCAGGGCCGGGACCTCTACCGTGCCCGACTCATGGCCGCACACGGAGCACGTTCCATGTTTGGAGCCGGTCTCAGTAACCGTCGGCTGCTTGTCGATCGTCCATTTATACGCATGCTCGGCGTACATCTTAATTGTGATGGTCTCTTTATTGCCGGCAGTGTCCGTAGCCACGATTACATGCTCAGTACCGGCATCGCCTTCAGCGGCCTTAACCGTGTACTTTCCGTCCTTGCCAGCCTTGAGCTCCTTGCCGTTGTCAGTGACCGTCACTGTCTCGTCGCGATCATCGAACACGTCAAACGAAACGCTCTCACAGTAGGCCTTATCTAGCCACAGGTCATAAATGGTGGGGGCGTAAGTATCCACATAGGTATAAGGCTCTTCATCCCATTTGCCATTGCAAACCCTGCAGACCTTTTGACGAACGCCATCGGCCTCAGGCGTAGCAGGCGTAATGATTTTGTACCCCCACCTGCAGGGCTGGCGCTCCTGCACCGTCTTGCAGTACTTGCAGCGCTTAACGTGGCTACCTTCGCCATTCGACTTCCAAGCTGCGTTGTCGGCAACAGCATGGGGTCCCGACTCAATCTTAACCTCGGTATCGGCAGACGCATTGTGATTGTTATCCTCGGCAAAGCGGACGTAATACGTTCCCGACTTCGTAAGCCCGGTCAGTTTACCGTCAGACGTTATCTTCTGGTAATCCCCACTCGGCCCGCGACGGTATTCCATCGCCTTGGTCACACCCGAGATGGAGCCGTCCTTGCTGCTGCACGTGGTCCAATTATTGCCCACGAGCCCAGTCGGCGCGTCCTGACCGGCCTTGGAAATTTTCACGGTCGCGCTGCCCTTGACGGTCAGGTAGTCAGAAGCCGTCACACGGTAATAGGTCGTGTACTCGGCCGCATTGCGATAGGTCGGCTTGTCCGTCGTCCAATCACCGCCGTCTTCACGGTACTCAATTTTCATATCCGCCGGAACGGGGCCATTCTTAACGTTGACCGTAATGCCGTGCTCGTCGCCATCATAGGTGCCATCGAAGCCAGCAACCTCGAGGTCAAAGCGCGAAACGTCAACGATCTCCCATTTGAGCATCAGAACACTTGTGGTGCCACCATCGGTCGTGAAGTTGCCCTTACCGATGACAATACACTCGTATTGCCCCGGCTCGGTCTGCTTCAGTCCGGATTCACTTCGAGCGCTGAGCTCGTAATCCTTGCCCTCAACGAGATCGACCCACTCGCCGGCACCGTTCTTGAACTTTGCACTTTCAACGACAGGCTGATGTTCCTTGCCGTCATAGGCATACTTGCCCGCGCCCTTGCCGCCGTCTTTAAGGGTGAACTTGTAGGATTGATTCTTGACCAAGCGACGCTGCGAAATCTCAAAAGACTTCTTGCCCTCGAGCGTCTGACCAGAGGCAGTCTTAAAGCTCGTAACGACATAGTAGTAGCCAGCGTCCGCCGGAGCATCCTTGAGCTTGGTGCCGTTTTTATATGCCTCGGCGTCCGCCTGGGACTTGCACTGGTACCACGCGAATTCTTCGCTAGCTGTCACGCCCATCTGCTCTAGATTCCACGCGCCGTCCTTGTTCAAAGCAATCTTGACCGGGCAGCCGTCATAGACAAGCTCGGTACTCTGAGAGCTCGTTGCCTTGGACATGGAGAGCTTGTACGTGGCCCTCAGGTACTTTTTGGGCTCGCCGTCCTCGACCATGCCATATTCGCACTCGCCGTTGCGGAACGGGCCCACGCACGATGCACGAACGCCCATGCCGTCAGCTTCGACCTTCCACTTATGCTGGTGAATGGTCTCGCGGAAGGTGAGATCGCCGTTAAGGTTCACGATCTCGTACTTGTCGGAGTTGTCGTCGTTCTTGGACGAGCCGTCTGGCACAACGCCTTCAATCTTGTTGGATTCGCAGGTGCCAAGGACACGCGACTTTACGCCATTGCTGTCCGCAGTCTCCTCAATCGAGATCCAAACATGGTCATCGCCTCCGCGCACGGAGAGGCCAGACGCAAGGTTCAACACAGGGGCCGTGGCATCGGAGCTCTTTTTCTTAGGGATGTACAAGCTCTTGGCGGTTCCTGTGGCGATATCTGCCTCGGTATATCCGTCGCCTGTCGTTGTATCTCCGGCATGGCTGTTCTTCCAAAAGCTCGCGATAGTCGGCGACCCGCTAAGGTTAAGGGTTCCAGCGGCGTATACCACGCACGTATTGCCGCGTGCGCCATAGCGTTCAATCGTGCCACCGTTTATGTTGCAGCGAGCGCTTCGAGCAACATTAAGGGCATCGACTGTCAAAGTGTTGTCGGCCGAGCTCGAACGCGTGCTGTGGAAGTTGCTCATCGTGCAGCTGTTGAGGTTGACCGTAGCGTTGGTGACGCCCATCACGCCGGCGACGGCATAGGTATTAAGAATAGAGGAGTTAGCAAAATAACGAGACGCTTCGACTGAGCTGTAGCTATTGTTCGTCTGCCTGACGCCCAAGTTCTCCCCATTGCCGCCGCCATTGTGCCCACTGAAGCTGCAATTGTTGAACGTCGCTGTCAACTTTGCGACAGCGCTTCCGTCTTTGGGCATCTTGAAGCTGCTGTTGCCATCGACGGAAACAGCACCATTAAAGTCTCCGGACGTATCGTAGAACTCGCAGTCGGTAAAAGTCGCCGTGAAGGGATTGATGTTGCCACCAGTCGTATCCCTGCCCTCACGGAAGAGATGCGCAGGGACGGCATACTCTTGAGCGTTGCCCGCCACTGCGCCCGACCTACCAACATAGCCTTGGATCTTCAGCTTTTCGAACTTGGCGGTCAGCTCGCCCTCGGTGCTTCCCAACGAAATCGCAGGCACCTTTTGGTCGAGCCTACTGCTGTACGAGAGGAAGAAGTTCTGAGAACCATCGCCGAGCTTTAGGCTAACCGAGATGTCACCCGAAGCATTTTTGTAGCCACCGTCGTAATATCGGTCGGTCAAAAACCCGCTTACGGACTGGTTCCCCCCATTCTTATCATGAAAGCTGACGCACGGATTGTTGATACCGATGAACTCGATATTGCTGCCCTGTTTAATGTTGAACAGCCATCGAGTTTGCCCAACTAACGAGTTCGTACTGCCGTTCACGTAGACCGTGCCATCAATGAAAATCGTCACAGGGTTATACGATGTCGCGTTCGGAACGTCGATGACGTAGCCCGAGGAGGGTGTGGTCTGATTTTCGCTCGTCCTGAGCACATAGCAACCAGGCTCGGTGATTTTAACGGGCTCTTTGCCTGCCTGTCCAAGCGACAGCGCTTGTGTATTAGCAGGCACCCGTGTCTCGGCACTGGCCACGGCCGGCGTCGCCACGAGTGCGCATGCCACGGTTGCGATACCCAGCAGACGCGTCAACGCAGCGCGCATCCCCATCTTCTTCTCCCTCATCGTTCAGCTCCCTTGCCCCTATGCTTTCGCGATGTCCGATATCGCTTGGCGCTGGCGGCCGGCATGGCCCCTCGCCAGCCGCCAGCTCAAATTGACATGTATATCCACCTGGTATTTTGCAACCGCATGTTTTGACACCCTGCCGCTCGGCGCGAGTTGCGTACCGTGAGGCGCAAACGGAACGCACCCCCGCGGGTGGCGCGTGCACGATGTGGCAAAATCGAGGTACTAAGGGGGCCCAATATGCTCAAAATCATCGCCTGCGACGACGACGTCGCCTTTCTAGATAACCTGCACCGCATGATCAATCGCTGGTCTACCGAGACGGGTACGGCGGTCGATGTTGCACTCGTTACGCGTGGCGAGGACCTGCTGGCACGCCATGCCGTATCGCGCGCCGACATTATCATGCTCGACATGATCATGCCGCTCGTCAACGGCATGGACACCGCCCGCGAGCTGCTCCAATCCGATACCGCCGTGCGCTTGGTATTTCTGACCTCATCGCCCGAGTTCGCGCTTGAGTCCTACGAGGTCCGCGCCTTCGACTACCTGCTCAAACCCGTGACCTACGAGCGCGTGGCTCAACTGCTCGACGAGCTATCGAGCCTGCGTCCGGCAGCGACCGACGAACTCGTCATCAAGACGTCCTTTGGCTACCATGCCCTGCGCCTATCCGATATCGAATATGCCGAGGCCCGCAACAAGCACGTGGTCTTCCACCTGCGCGACGGCCGCGATATCGAGGCACTCGAGCCGTTCCGCAGCATCGAGGACCGACTGGCCCAAAACGCGACCTTCTTTAAGTGCCACCGCAGCTACCAGGTCAATCTGCGCAACATCGACCACTTTAACCGCACGGAAATCGTCATGCGCTCGGGCGCGTGCATACCGCTCGCACGCAGCTGCAAACAGGGATTCCAAGACGCCTACTTTGCGGTGCGGTTCGAGGGCGGGAGACGCTGATGCTTTCCTCGGCAGAACTGGTACTTTGGGCAATCCACCATGCGACGACGTTGCTCTTTGGCGTCTTTGCCTCGGCGGCGCTGTGCGGTGTCGAGATCAGCCGCCGCCATTCGCTCGAACTGGTGGGGGTCGGCGCCGTAACCGGCACCGCTTTTGCGATTGCCAACCTCGTCGGTGGTGAGCTGTTTGCCCGACAGGCCTATCCACTCGTCGTGCATCTGCCGCTTGTCGTCTACTTGTGCGTACGCTATCGCCTGAGTCCGCTGCTCTCCATCCTGGGCGTTACCAGTGCCTACCTGAGCTGCCAGTTTAGCAACTGGGTGGGCATCGCCGCATTCGCCGCCACCGATTCGCAGGTCGCGTACTACACGGCGCGCATCATTACCACGCTCGGCGTCTTTGCCGTCTTGTTGCATTGGGCAAGCGAGATTGGCCCCCGCCTGGCGATCAAAAGCCCCACCGAGCTGGAGATTCTGCTCATCCTGCCGCTCGTCTACTACATCTTCGACTACGCCACCAACGTCTATACCACGCTCTTCCACTCGGGCTCGGTGGTAACCGTTGAGTTTTTGGCGTTCGCCCTCTGCGCCTTCTACCTTATGTTTCTTGCCGTCTACCTTCGCGAATACGAGGCAAAGGAAATCGCCGAGCGTGAGCGCTGGATGCTCGCGACCCGCGACAGCGCGGCCATCAAAGAGCTCGAAGCCTGGCGCCAGTCCGGACGCGAGCTCTCGGTTCTCCGTCACGACATGCGCCACTACCTGCGCGGTCTAGCGGCCCTAATCGAAGAGGGCCACACCGATGAGGCGCTCGAGCGCATCGACGCGCTCTGCGAGACCAACGACCGCACCGCCGTGCGCCGCTACTGCGCCAACGAAACGGTCAACATTGCGCTCTCGTCGCTTTTCGCGGACATCAACGCGCACGGCATCACCGCCGACCTGCGCGCCGCCGTGCCCGAAACCGTCCACGTGAGCGATGTCGATCTGTTCAGTGTGGTATCGAACGCCCTGGACAATGCCATCGCCGCGGCGAGCACCGCCCCCGAAGGCAAGCGGTTTGTCGACCTGGACCTCCGCTACGAAGACGGTCAGCTTCTATTGCTGGTTTCCAACACGTTTGGCCGTGCGCCGCACATGGTCGACGGCATGCCCGTGGCTCAGCACACTGGACACGGCTTTGGCACCAAGAGCATTAAGCTTGCCGTCGAGCGCATGAACGGCAACTGCCAGTTCCGCATTAACGGCGACCGGTTTGAGCTGCGCGCCGTGATGTAGGGGCTGCCGCCAGCCTCGCTACAGCGGTGCAGCCGCCGGGGTCAGCTGCTTAATGTAGGCCCACATGCGCTGCTTGGCGGCCTTGTCGGTGAGCGCCGCCTCAAAACCGTCGAGCGCCAGCACGCGGCGCCCCTGCACATGGGCGACCAGGCCGGGCTTGAGCATGGCGGTGTCAAAGTCATCAATTGCCACAAGCATATCGGCATAGGTCTCGCGCATGACATCGGCCGCACTGTTGTCCAGCAGCAGCACCGCCTCGGGGTCCAAGGTCTCCAGCGCCTCGCGGAACAGGTCGCACGTCAGGGCCTCGCCCGCCGCGACCGCTCCGTCGCCCGCGCCGGCGACGCTTGCCAGCACGCAAAAATCCTCGGGGGCATATCCGATGGCGCCGAGCGCCTTGCGCAACGCGGCGCCATCCGCGCCGGCAGCCAGCTCGCCGCCCGAGCACTCGGCTTCATCCAAATCGCCTTTGACCAGCACAATCGGCGAGCACGCATTGCCCGCGATACGCACACCGCGATCTGCAAGCGACGCGAGCTCCTGCTCGGTCGCCTGAGCGATGGCTTCTTTTTTCTGGCTTTGTGACGTGGGCATGCGCTCTCCAATCGTTTGCGTGCCCACCATTATATAAAAGAGCCGCCCGCGAGTGGTTGCTTTACGAGCCGCTGGGTATAAGCACGGTCGTACTGAGTTTTACGCGGCCGAGCCGCGTCG
>CABSNH010000038.1 GCA_902478985.1 uncultured Collinsella sp. | reverse complement strand
ATGTGTATAAGAGACAGGAAATATGGTGAGAGCCCCGACGGAGAACCCACTGCAAAAGAAAAATCCAGTCAAACTAGCTCGGACAGCCATGACGACAAAAACGATCATGACGAGTCACTCGCTAAAGAACAGACCCGCGAAATCCGCGATAAGGAAAGCGGCGACAAAAGCGTCTCCGATAATCCCTCAAAAGATAAGAACTCAGCAAAAAACGCCCATAGCACTTGGGAGGCAATCAAAGAGCTCAATGGCCTGGAGGCGGTCCTCCCTAAGTTCATTGAGCTTCTTAAGGACGATGCGCAGGGGTCTGATTACGATTTCGTGAAAGACTGTATCGTTCGCTGGCTTGCTAACAAGATTTTCATCGTTGCAGATTCAATCATTAAGAGCAAACAAATGGTTGAGGAAGAGGATTCTACGATTGCGGAAGCGAAGACGGTCAAGACATTAGACGATGAGCTTGCCGCCGCACTTTCCGGTCATGTGTTTCATCTCTCGACAAAGAACTCCGAAGGGACCGCTCATGTGTCTGATGGCGTTTTTATCGTCGAAAAAGGCACGAAGATTGCCAGGGATCTTACGGTAAGCTGCCCGGTCTCCGTCATCAAGCAACGCAACGCGCATGCAGACCTCATAGAGGATTATGTGCTCACCGATGACATTGCGTTTTCGAGTCCCTCGGCGGCAGCGGGATTCGTAGCAGGCCGAAGCTCCAACGGTAAAACTATGTGGACGACCGATGAAAATAAAACCATCAACGATCTTGAGGAGGAATACAGGAAGGGAAAACAGTCGTAAGAGAAAAATGGGCTGGAAAGAAAACCATCCAGTAATAATGAACAAAAAGAAGCGGGGCTCGGAAATAACCGAGCCCCGCTTCTTTTTGTTCGTTTATGGCCTTGCAGCAAAAGTTACTCTGCCGCTTCAAGAGACCCTACCGCTCCTCCAGCGTCCAGCCCTTCTGGGTGCAAAGGTCACGCAGGGTAGCCACCAGGTCCGCATTGGTGTTGCTGTCGACCACGATCTTGTCGATATGATCCGCAGCGATGTTGAGCTTGGGGAACGAGTGGCTGCAACCCGACAGGTTGAGCTCACCGACGTTACAGGTAATCTCGAGTGCGCCAAGAATGTCATCGTTCGAAAGATCAATCTTCTCGACGTCGCCCTGAAGGCCTTGGTCAACGGTAAAGAACATTAGGTTCTTAAGACCCGAGGCGTTGATGGAACTGACAGCACCCTTAAGGCCCTCGATCTTAAAGGAATTAAGCTTGGGACAGACGCTCAGGTCGAGGTCCTGGGTCGTCATGTCGCCAAACTTGAGCACCTCAAGTGCCTCGAGCTCGCTAAAGTCTGCACTCTTGGCGCTCAGGGTATTGATGCCGAGCGTGTCGAGCTTGTCCAGCTTGCTAATGGGCGTGAAGTCCGTCACCTCGTCACTCACGACCAGCTCTGTGATGCGCTGGGTCTCCTTGGCGGTCAGCTGGCCATCGTCATCGTTATCGTAGTCGGCAAGCAGCCCGTGCAGGGTATCATCCGTGATCGCATCAACATCGACGAGACCTTTTTCTTTCTTAGTCTCGGAGCCAGAGGCGTCAGTTGAGCTCGACTCTTTAGAGGCGCTCGACGAGGCTCCCCCGCCGCCCTGCACATCACCGACGCCGCCAATCACGGAGAAAACGGCAACCGCGCCTATGACCACAACCGCCGCAAGCACTACCAGGGCGCGAACGCCGCCCAAGCGAGAGACGGCTTCATTAGCACGCTCAGCTGCCTGTCCATTCGGCTGGCCGGCAGGGCGAGGGATCCGACTTGTCGAACGCCCCGGCGTCTGCTGCGCCTGCCCAGCAGACTGTTCGGCTGCCTGCCCGTTCGGACGCATATTCACCCGCACATCCGGCGTCTCGGCAGCGTGCTCATGAGCCCCGCCCGTAGGCTGCTCGGTCACACGCTGAACCCGTTCGTTATCCCGCCAAGACATGTCGGGCTTAAAATTCGCCATATCGCTTCTCCTCACTTGAGCGCATCGCTACTGCTGCTCCATGGTGTAGCCGTAGTCACTGCTCATTTTTTGCAAATACTCGACCAGGCTGCTGCTCGTGTCGCTGTCGTACAAGATCTTGCCAACACAATTGGGTGTAAAAGTGAAATGGAAGGCATCTTCCCTGCCTGCCCCGCACAGATTGAGTGTATCGACTCTGCAACCGATCTTCAGGACCTTGAGGTTCACATCACCCGACAGGTCAAGCGTCCCAATACTGCCATCAAGGCCTTCGATCTGGACGTTCGTCAACGAGGACATGTTTTTGGCATTCAAGGTATCGACGGGGCTCTCGAGCCTGTTTATGGTAACGCGCTGTAGCTGAGGAAAACGTGTGAGATCAATCTGAGGCACCGAGCAGTCGCCAATAGACAGATGAGTGATATTGCTAATGGAGCTTATGTCGTAGCTTTCGCTGTCGTAGTCGCCGATGCCAAACGTCGTGATGTTGTGGAAGTTGGCCAACAGCGGAAGCGAATCAAACGACTCGACGTCGATTGAGCTAGCTTCATCCGCAGTCTCTTGCGAAATATTGCCGTCCTCATCTGCATCGAGCGCTAAGTCCGAGCGCAGCGCCTCGTCCGTAATCTCATCGAGCGTGAGCACTGTGGCCTTTTTCGCTTCTTCCTGGTGGCGCTCTTCTTTTTCCTTTTTACGCTGAGCGCGCGCCGCCTCGTCTTCTTGCTGCTGTTTGGCCTCGGCACGCTGCTCGGTCTGCCGATTTGTGTCGGAAATGCCGCTTGTGATGGACGTGACCGCCACAATGGCAATGATTACCACCACGGCAAGAACGATCACCACGCGCGGACCGCCCAGGCGGTTCACGATATCGTTGACATCCGATCCGTTGGACCCGGCGCCCCCGCGGCCAGACCCGTTCTGATTAATTGCCATCCGTGTTTCCCCCTCCGCCGCCTACAGGCGGTCCTTGTCGAAGTAGTCAGCGTCGCGCCAGTCGCCGCGCCAGCGGTAGGCATGGGCGTTCTCGCGCGACCAGTCGCTCAGGTGGCGCAGGATGAAGCGGCTCATGTCATCCGCGAGCGGCTCGATCGGCCCCACGCGCCGCGCCTCGGCCGCCTGCTCCCAGAACGAGTACGCCATGAGGTAGAACGTCCCGGCATCGACGTAGTCGCCCAGGTAGGCGGGGTCGTCGAACCAGCCGTGCGTGTCGGGCGTGCCGTTTTGCTCGCACCACTCCGCCACGTTGAGGGCGAGGCTCATCAGGGTCGTGTAGTCCTGCGGATCGCCCGAGGCGAGCGCCTCGTGCAGGTTGGACATGGGGCCCTCGGCGCCGTAGGCCGGGTAGTACAGGTCCCAGATCCTCGACGCCGCGTCGTCGGTGAGCTCCATCTGCGAGGGGCGGTCGCCCAGGCCGTCATCGTAGACGGGCGCGTTGGGATCCTCCCCCGTGAAGGCCCCGACGCCGTAATCGAGCGTGGAGGCGCTGTTGCGGGCGCCGCGGGTCGCGCGGGCCATGGAGCCGAAGACCGAGTAGCCGCTGTGGTAGCCGCGGACCGTCTCGGTAACGAGCCGGCGCAGGCTGAAGTTCGCATGCGCACGGTCGCGGGCCTCGCGGGTGGCGGCGGAACCGCGGAAGAAATACGTGGCGCCGATGATCAGTTGCTTAATGATCATGCTCAACGGGCCGGCAATGATTTCCGTCAAAACTACGAGAAGACCAATGAATACAACAGCACCCAGAGCGAATGGATTGAATGCGCTATACCCCGGCGCCGGAAGCCCCGTATGCAACACATCGTCTCCGCCAACGTTCAAGTACATGCGGTACCAGACCGAGCAGAGCCCCCAAACCGTAAAAATACGCAGTGGGAAAAACCGAACAATGGTGGGAATCGCGTCCACGATGCGCGAAAGATTGATGTTAAAGCGAGGACGATTCGCACCCTCGTTGTTTACCGGAGTAGCCGCCTCCGGATCGCCCGGAAGAGGCACGCCGGCGCGTCGCGCACGCAGACGGTCGAGACGCTCCTGAGTAGAAACCGTTTGAGCCTGCGGTACTTCTGACGAAATGGACGCTCCCGCAGTCTCACCCGCGAACGATGTCGCGTCCTCCTGCTGTCCCTCAGCACGAGCACTATAAAGACGCGCGAGACGCTCTTGCGCCGACAAGCCTTCTTGCTGTTTATCGTTTGCCATATGTTTTGCCTCTACCTATTAGTAATGGAAGTGCGTCTGGGCATAGCGGTTAAGCGAATACCCAAACTCCCTGGTCACCGTCTTGATAGTGTGCGTCTCCATCTTTCTAGTCTGAGGATTACGCCGGTTAAAGACGAACGTGGGCATAAAGCCGCTCACTTCTTGAAACCCGCTCAGCGAATTAAAGGGGATGATAATCGGCGGATTGGAATTGCCCGGAGCGAAAAGCCTGCCCGCCACTGCCTTGCTATGACCCAGGCCTGGAACGAGTGACTTGACCACAGAATGGTTATCGAGCGTTGACCCCTCACGCTTGGCGATAATCTCAAGGTGGTTCTCGTAGATCCTAATAGAACACGGACGTCCATCGTACGAACCCAAGCCCTCATTGATCACCACGTCGTTTCGAATCTCACGCTGAGCCATGTTCGAACGCGAGTGTGTATTTGTTTGAGAGCCGCGTTGAGACGCCACGTTCTCAATACCCAACATGTCATCAAAGGCAGCCATGGCGCGTCGCTCGGTGCCATGGAAACCGTCATTGCGTTGCGGTGTATTGGGAACCTGCGGTCGAGGCACCACCGGTCGCTGTTGGCGACCATTATTGGAATCCGAGAAAAGATTCCCCAGTCGTAGCGTGGGCATGCCATGCTCCTATCGTTTATCAAAATTAACAGGTCACCAAGGAGTCAGAAACCCTCCTTGGCGACCCAAAACGGTTCATGAAAAGAGCGACCCGCTCTATTAGGCGGAAAGGAAAAGGTAGAAGAAGAATGCGCAGATACCAAAGCCAATCAGCATCACAATAAATCCGAAGATACTAAGCAGCTGTGCAATGGTCACGATACCCCAGAGGAAAAACTCGATGACAATCGGCAGGATCCAAGAGAAAAGCCAGGTGCGAATCGACTTCGCGCTACCGGGGTGAGCATCGTCTCCAAAGAGAAGCATGACCGCCATGCCGCCAATGAGAATCGCCATTACTACGTCAAGCTTGGTAAGCGTGTCGCCATCAGCAAACATCGTTCCCATAAACCCAAAGGCGCTGGTGACAAGCGGAACGAAAACGACCAAGCGGCCAGCATAGCGTCCCAGTCTGTCCATCAGCTGCGGATCCATGTAAAACGCCGCCGGCGCACGACCACTTGAAAATGCAAGCGAACCGACCTGAGCAAGAGGCTTGTCGTCTGCCGACATCGCAAGCTCCTCAAAAACTTGCCCCTTACGATCGGCAAACTCAACGAGCTGGAGCAAATATCGTTCAAGCGCATCCGAATTGGCATCGATATCGTTCCTAAGCGCGCTAACACGATCGGCGGCCGAATAAGAGCGCAGAAGATTGAGGGCGAGAAAACCAAAGCAGCCAATAAACGCAACCGCCAGGAAAATGCCCGCAAGCGGACCAAACGAACCCCACGAAACAATCAGCTGACCAAAGGCACCACGGGAGCACATGATAAGGATGCAGTAAAGAAGCGCCACAAGAACGGTATACATCAAAACACCCCGCTGCTCCTTCTTTATGGCAGCAGCGCGAGCATCGCTATCGGCAATACCCTCAACGACACCGTAATCACGCGTATCCTGCTCGATAGCAGCCTTTAAGGAACCGTCTGCAACACCGCGGCTATCCTCGAGGAACTCAGCGTATTTGGCAGAGGAGATCAAGCTTTCATCTGCAAGAAGCCTTACGCCGCGAGCCGCGAGCAACCGCTCGTCAACGCCTTGGGATATAAGCTCGGCCACATAGCCGCGTGGCACGGCATCGTCGCCGACCTGAGCGCAAAACAGCGCATTGCGCGTGCAGGGGCGCGTTCCGTGCTTTCCGTCGACTTCCCAGCCGTTCACATACGGAACAGGCGTGAGCTCCATATCTTCCCGAAGCTTGATTCCCTCAAGACGCGCGTTGGAACCAGCCTGAATGAGCATGGAAACGGCAGTGTTTGCCGGCGGATTCAATCCGAGCAGGGCAATTTTAACCGCCTCGCCCACGGAGCCTTGGGCCGAGTCGTAGAGGTCGGTGTGGGCGGCAAGCCACAGCCAAGCAGCATAGCTACCAAACTTACGATAAAACGCGCGCACCGCCTTCTTATTGACCGCGACCTTATCCATATAATCGATCACGACATCTATATCGACGGCTCCGTGCGAAGTTGCCGCATCTCGAGCCGAGATAATTGCCGCCATCTCAGAAACGCCCGCAAAATTGAGCAAGAATTCATCCAGCTTGTGAGCCGACGAGCAAACGCCAAAAAACGCCGCCGGACGATTAACAACCGACATAAGCACCGTCTGAGCAGCAGAACTTTTCTCCTCGTTGCGCGTCAGCAACCCCTTGAATAAACAAGCAGCGAAATGAGGATCACTTGAGTGCAGCGCCAACTTTTCGAGTTCATGAATATCGACAGCAAGCTTTGCGCGTTCATCGTTGAGATCGTTTTCTTGAGAAAGAATGCGAGATAAAAATCCCGAAGGCAGCACACCTGACGATTTTGACCCGTCGAGACCGGACAGGACGGCGTAGCGATCAATTTCGGTGACATCCATCTTGGCGATGCGTGCCGGGAGGGCATCGCTCGCATCGGTGAGCGAGACGTCCTCGCCGCGCCACGACATAATCTTGCCGTTGGACATCTCATAGATTACGCAAGCGAGTGCCAGGTCGGGATTGGACGCTGTCTGGATATCCTCTTCAACCAACTGGTGAATCCTGGTCTGCAGGTCATTTTCACCCCAGTCGCCCATCAGGTTTTCGAGCTGCTGTTGGCTCATGCGAAGTTTTGCCTCGTCCCAATTGGAGGACAGCGCTCGAGCGAGCAACACCGGATCGCTATACTGCTTGCCCGCAAACTCGTAAGGCTTGCGAGCACTGCCGGCGTCCATGGTGGGAAGCTTACGATAGAAATTATCTGGGTCGGCCATCCAGTCTTTAACCTCTTCATAGCCAAAACGCTCGCCCGAAAGCTCAAACGTCAGGCCCTTGAGGAGGTTTCCCAGGGTTGCATCATCTGGATGGTTAAAGTCCGCAGGCTCACCTGTCTCTTGGCGATCGGAAAGCGTATTGTCGTCTATGAACTCCTGCAGCGGGTGGACATTGTTTTCGTAGAGCGTCCAGATTGTATAGCCAAACGAATACCAGTCGTTACGAGGGTCGACCATGCCGCCACGACCGGGCGTGTAGCCGTCGGAGCGCGTCATGGTGTTCGTCAGTCGGCTGTCAAATCCGGCAAGCGAGCGGTCGGAGCCATAATCTCCAAGCACGATCTGCTTGTCGTACAGGTAGACGTTCTGCGGCTTAATGTCACGATGGACAATGCCGAGCTCGGTATGGAGCAACTCGATTGCCTGGCTGAGCTCGGGAATCACGCGGCTCTTAACCATATTCTTGCTACGGGGACGATCAAAAAGGCATGTGGCCAGCGGCGTAATGGAAACATCCCACAGCTGAGGAGCCGCAGCACCCACTTCGGTCGCGCTCAGGCCCTGGTGCAGATAGGCAAAGATAGGCAGCAGATGCGTTTGAGACACGGAGCGGCCATTAAGCCCCATTACGGCGCTTACCACCTTTTGATATGCCGAACGCTCGGCGCCCACAAGAGGCTTAAAGACCTTGGCAACGCATGCCAAACCATCGCTCACCCGCTCGGCGGCAACAATGCTAGATTGACCGCCATGGCCAATGACCTGTCCCAAATGAATAATAAACTGCTGCCCGTCATTCGAGACAACCGTCGCATCCTCTGCAACAAAAGGCGAGGCAGATGCAGCGGCAGCATGTGCGCCCCCACGAGAAACGGTCACCGTTTCGCCGTTGGGACTGGCCGTGATGCCGCGCGAGACGGTCACAGTCTGACCGTCGGGGCTCGCAGCGCGCGGCACCGTGACAGTTTCGCCTGCCGCAGAAGTACCAGAGCGTGAAACAGTAACGGTCTTGCCGTCGGCGGGAGCACTGACAGACGGCCTCATAACCGTTACTGTTTCACCATTCGATTCAGTCATCGGGCGATGCACCGTTACGGTTTCGTTTGTCGATGGCGCACCGTCGCGGCGGACGGTGACCGTTTCACCAGATGCCGGAGCGTCGGCTCGACGCACCGTCACGGTCTCTCCAGGCGCAGAAGCCTGGCCGCCACGGTTCACGGTAACCGTCTCTCCCCCTACGGGCGCATTCCCGCGGCGCACCGTTACGGTCTCATCATTGCCATTGCTACCGTCTCGGCGTACCGTAATCGTCTCATCAGACATGGCTACTCCCCTACCTCAATTACAATCAGCGTTGCATCGTCCGTCGAGCCGTTCACCCGAGCCTCGGCATATAGCTCTTCGCACAACTGTGCACATGTCGAATCGCTCGCAAGCATCTGCTGCAAACGCTCCTGCGCAATTTGCCCATCGATACCATCGGAACAGATCAGATAGCGATCGCCCGGAAGCATCACGGTCGTCTTGACCTCAAGATTGCGACCGCCCTGATTGAGTCCGATCGCGAGCTCAATACAATGCGAAACGGCATCATCCCTGTATTCAGTGCCAACGCCGCCCACGCGCCGCTCAGGCGTGTGGTCACAGCTAAGCACGGCAAGCACACCGCCACGCAGTCGGTACACGCGAGAATCGCCGGCATTAAAAACAGCACCGTGCCCGTCAGGAGCAACCACAAGGCCAGCAACCGTGGATGCAGCAACAGACAGTCCATAGCGAGCCGCATACGTCTCAACATCGTTCTCGGCTCGCTCGCCCGCCATGCGTAGGCGCTCCTGCAACGCGTTGACGGCATCGGTATCAAAGACGCGCACGGCCTGTGCAAACGCCTGAGCAGCGAGCGTCGAGGCGGCCGCTCCGTGCCCGCCTTCGCTCACACCGTCAAAGACTGCCATGCAGCCCATCTCGCGCTCGCAATCGCCCACCAGGCCATAGCAAAGGACATCACCGTCAAGAAGCAAACGGTCCTCATTGACGGGGTGATTGGTTCCCGCTTGGGTTTTTGCTGCAGCGACAAACTTCGTCATCGCCAATCGCCTCCCATCGAACCGGGCACGAGCTCAAATGCGATATGCGCATCGTCGCCCTCGCCTTGCGGCACGGCGCGTGCCACCATGCCGGGACGACCGCGCCACTCGGCGCGGTGTTCAAACAGAAAATCGGAAAGCCCGTTAAGGTAACCGCTCTCTACCAGGTTGCCAATGCCGCGGCCACCCTTGGCCTTGACGGCGTCCGTCATGGCAATGGAGTGCAGCAGCTCGCGGGCGGCATCGGTCGCCTCAACCGTAATATCGGGCTGTGCCTTATGCACGTTGCGGTTAACGGCATCAATCTTGGAATTGAGGATCTGAAGCGCCACGGCATCGTCGATAAAGTTGAAGATCACCACGTTGTCGCCGATACGACCCAAGAACTCGGGCTTAAACTCGCGATCCATCTCGGTGCGCACGCGCTCGCAAATCTCGTCATAGGGCGTGTTGGGCGCGATGGTATTACGCACCTCGTTGCCCTGCGCATCGATCTCAAGCTTGGAAAAGCCGATGTTGCTCGTAAAGAAGATAACCGTCTCAGAGAAGTACACGGTGTTGCCCTGACCGTCGGTCAGACGTCCGTCTTCGAGAATCTGCAAGAACTTGTCCATAATGCTGGGCGCGGCCTTCTCGATCTCGTCGAAAAGAACCACCGAGAACGGATTGGCCTTGACCGCATTGGTCAGCTGACCGCCCTCGGCATAGCCCACGTATCCCGGAGGAGCGCCAAAGAGCTTTTGATCGGAGTTCTCGGCACCGTACTCGGACATATCAAAACGCAGCATGCTGCGCTCATCGCCAAAGAGAAGCTCCGTAATGGCCTTAACGATCTCGGTCTTACCGGTACCAGTGGGACCGCTCAAAAACAGGACACCTTTGGGCTTGGAACCAGATGAATGGGTGGCGCCCGAAAGGCCCATAACGGAGCGCTTGAGCACGGTGACGGCCTTCTCGACGGCCTCGTCCTGGCCCTTTACGCGGCGTTTGATCTTTTCCTCGGGATCCTCTTCGAGCTTCTCGAACATCTGCTGCCATTTATTCTCGCGAAAGCCGTACTTGTAGACGTCGACGAGCTTGGGAAGGATGGCCTCGATGGAAGCCTCGGGGTTTTGCATATCGCGCTGAAACATGCGCTGCAGGCCCTCGAGCTCCTTAACGCTCATGCCGTCGGTGGTATCGATAAAGCGACGCACCGCGCGGTCATCGGAATCGGACAGCGCCTCACCAAAGCCAAACTTACTCTGAATATAGGCCTCGCGCATGTCACGATCGGGATGCGGCAGTGTGATGGTGCGCAGGAAGGGATTCTCCTCGATAAACCACACGGGCAGATTGCGCACGTTATCCGTTACCAGAATGAGCGTGTTGACAGCCGTGCGGTTAATAAGGCGTGCTTTGCTGGCACCAAGGTACAGGTTAAGGAAGAACTGCGTCTCGTCGGGCATAAGACCGGTCGAGGAGGCAAGCAGACGCGACGCCATGTTGACGATCACGCAAAGCGGCTTAGCTTCGGTGCCGCCATCGGGGTTGTCATTGTATTTCAGGCGCAACATGGAGCGGATAACCTCACCGTATGAAGGCAGGCTCGACTGCTCGGTGGCATACGCCTGGCGGCCATCGGCGATGCAGGCGTTCGCCTCCATCATGCGATCATCGCTCTTAGAAGCCTCGTCGTGTGCCAGCGACACCAGGCGCTTGCAATCGACGTTGCCCATGCTGCTCGAGAACAGCTGGATGGGATCGAAATATGCCACGTTGTACTCAACTGAGCCATTGGCGTCTTCAAAAAGGCCGCGCACGACCTCGGCAAGCTCCGAGAACTGAAGGCCGCCGTCGACCACATCGGGATACTTGTCGTTCACGTTGCCCTCAAGGATAAAGAGGCTCTTCACCCCTTTAAAGTTGAGCATCTCGCGCTGCCAGGATTGGCGCTCGAAATCAGTTGCCATGTGTTATACCTCCTTGGCAGAAAATTCATGGTGGTAGCGGTCGGCAATACCAACGGTGATAATCGTGCCGTCCTGGACATAGTTTTGAAGCTGACGAGGCTGTTGAAGATACTGGTCGTAATCATCGTGTGGGCGGTCGCTCAGGTAGATCACGCGCTGGTTAGTCGAACCGCGCAGCGCGCAGTCGGGCACGTTAAGCTCGTCTATGTACGGGCCGTCAATCAGCACATCGATAAGAGACTTAAGCGTCTCCCACGTATCCGCACCGATCACTTGCGGCAGCTCTTCAAACGTGAATCCGGTGTAAACGAGAATGTCATCGTAAGCGCAGCGGATCGTTGCCAGCAGCCTCACGAGCTCTGATGCCTGCTCGAGCGGATCTCCACCCGAAACCGTCAGCCGATGTACGCCGTGCTCGCGCGCGGTATCGAGCAACATCTGCGCAAGCTCATCAACATCGACATCCTGCTCGGGCAGCTGGTTGCGCCATTGGGGCGAAATACATCCGACACAACGCTTTGAACAACCAGCGGTCCAGACAACAATACGTTCTCCCGGACCCAGTGAGACGACGGGGGCAAGCACATGGCTAACGAACATCGGCGTAATCCTCGCCCGGATCGAGTGTACGGTACACGGCCGAGGTACGTGCAAGCGAGCAACCGCATTCCTCACAGCCATCCCCAACCTTTGCACGCTCATCAGCAACGAGATGCAAACGACCGCACTCGGGGCACTCGACAAACCAGCCCTCGACACCCACAGACTCACCAGCAGCAGAAACAACCGGTGCCGCAGCAGACGCGGGCTGAGGCGCAGACCAAGCCTGGGTCTGCACGGGTTGCGCCGCAGGCGGTTCCTCCACAGTAACCGTCAGACGCAATTGGGCAAACTCGCCAGACGCAGCCGGAATGAGTAGCGTATCTCCGGTATGAATCGGCTGGGCCACGCCGGGAACCAAGTTGAGGATCTGGCCGCCACGCATAAGAGCCGTTCCGTTATTGGACCCCTCATCGGCAACCATCCATGTGCCCCGCTCAAAACGAACGCTGGCATGCTGCCGGGACATGGCAAAGTTAGAAGTCATAGAAGGAAACACGTTGCGTCCAAGCACGGCGGCGTCCGTGAGACGAAGCTGCTCGCCCATAACTGGGTCGGCAAGCGTAAGCGCAGGAACCGCAGGAGTAGCTGCAGCATTCGCCATGGGTTGCGGCGCGGGCTGTGGCATTGGCGCAGGCGTCGGCCGTGGCATCGGCGCAGGCGTCGGCTGCGGCACAGGAACCGGAGCAGGTTGCGGAACGGGCATGGGGGTAGGCTGCGGCGTGGGAGC
>CABSNH010000037.1 GCA_902478985.1 uncultured Collinsella sp. | reverse complement strand
ATAAGAGACAGTTCATGGACACGGCGCCGCCAACGGAGCCGGGAATACCGACCGCAAACTCAAGGCCCGAAAGGCTGCGCGACAGCGCGTCGTTGACTAGGCGAGCGAATATCACGCCCGCACCGACCGTCAGCGTACAACCGTCTTCGGCGACAACCGTACGCTGGAACTCACGCCCCAACGAAATGACGGCGCCGCGATAGCCTGCATCGGCAACAAGCAGATTAGATCCCTTGCCGATAATGACCCACGGCACCTGCTCACGATCGAGCACCGCCACGGCGCGACGCAAGGCATGATAGCTGTGACACGTCACAAAGAGGTCCGCCTTGCCGCCGATACGATAGCTCGTATGGCGCGCGAGGCGTTCATCCTCAATTATGTCCGTATCGATCATGCCCGAAAGCGCCATGACGGCGTTAAACAGACCCATGGGGTTTAAGCGTCTTTCTTGGCAGTCAGATACTCGATGAACTCGGGGCCGACCGTCGTGACGTCGCCGGCGCCCATGGTAAGCAGCAGATCGCCCTCGCCCACCATCTTCTCGAGCTCCTCATTGAGCTCAAGACGGCTCGAGCAGTACACGACCTCCTTGCCGGGATGCTTGGCGCGCACGGTATCGGCAAGCATCTTGGACGTGACGCCCGGGATGGGCATCTCGCCGGCAGAGAACACGTCAATCAACAGCAGCTTGTCAGCATTGGCGAATGCGTCGGCAAAGTCATCGCACAGAGCCTGCAGGCGCGAATAGCGGTGCGGCTGGAACACGACGTCGACATGTTTGTAGCCCAGCGAAGAGGCAGCAGCGAGCGTCGCCTTGATCTCGGTGGGATGATGGCCGTAATCGTCAACCACCGTGATGCCGTCGATATCGCCCACGTGGGTAAAGCGACGGCGGACGCCTTCAAAACTCGAAAGTGCCTTAGCGGCGGCGTCGATATCGAGGCCTAGGACATGGGCGACGGTCAAGACGGCCGTGGCGTTGAGCATGTTGTGACGACCGGGGTTGCTCTTAATCTCGACAGCGTGCTCGGTGCCGTCCTCAAAGCGAACGATAAAGTCGCTCTGGATGCCCTTGACATCCGGATGCACGCAGACGATGTCGTTGGTCTCGGCAAAGCCATAGGAAAGCACATGACGGCCCGTCGACTTGGCAAGCTCGACCAGATGCGGGTCCTCGCCACAGACGATGACCGTGCCGTCCTCGCCCACCAGACTCATAAACTTGGCGAAGGTGGCCTCGATCTCCTCGATACCCGAGTAATGATCGAGATGGTCGGCCTCGACGTTGGTCACGATGACCACATTGGGGTTAAGGAACAGGAAGGAGCTGTCGGACTCATCCGCCTCGGCGACAAAATAGTCGCCCGAGCCGTTTTTGCCGTTGGTATCGTAGCCCTCGACAATGCCACCGATCAGGAAGCTGGGGTCCAGACCCATGCGGTCGAGCATGGTGGCACACATCGAAGAGGTCGTGGTCTTGCCGTGAGTACCGGCGACGGCGACGGTGGTGTAGCCGTGACCCAAAGCCGAGAGCATCTTGGCGCGAGGCCACACGGGAATACCCAGCTCGCGCGCACGGACGAGCTCGGGGTTGGACTCGGGAATAGCGGTAGAGACCACGACGACATCGGGCTTGACCTCGTCGATGGTGGCGGCCTCATGGCCCACATGCACCTTCACGCCGGCGCGGGTAAGCTGGCGAATATAGCGCGACGTCTTAAGGTCGGAGCCGGTAACGACATAACCGCGTTCGTGAAGGACGAGGGCGATGCCGCTCATGCCGGCGCCACCGATACCGATAAAATGGGCGCTCTTGAAATCGGGCGCGGAGGTTGCAGTCTGGGAATCAGCCATGTGCTCGTGTACTCCTTGCGTAAACACTGCCTGTAACCCGTCTACTGTACCGCACCTACCGCATCCGCGCGAGGGCGACCCGCGATATCCCGTCTAACTAACGCAATCCTTCTACCGCGTCTGCCAAAAGGACGGCAGCGCGGTCCTGGGCCAAACCGCGAGCCGCCTGGCGCATGGCATCGCGCGCCTGCGCATCATCGATAAGATGCAGCAGCTCATCGGCAAACGCCTGGGTATCGATATCGGCATCGGCGCAGAGCACGCCAGCACCGGCATCGACCAGATAGCGGGCATTGGTGGTCTGATGATCGGCCGTCGCATGCGGATACGGCACCAGTACCGAAGGTGTGGCAAGAGCGGCGATTTCGGCAACGCTCGAAGCGCCCGAGCGCGAGAGGACCAAATCGGCCGCGGCCAGCATATCGCCCATATTGTCGATGTAGGGCTGGACGCGATACCGCTTCGCCTCCTCGGGCATCAGGGCAAGAGCACGCTCGGTGTCCTCGAAGCCATCGGCGCCCGTCGAATGCAAAACATAGAGATTATCGCGCGAGAGCAACTCGTTTTTAAGCGAAGCCACGCGCTCATTAAGATGTTGAGCACCAAGTGAGCCGCCAAAAACCAGCAGGAGTGTGGCGTCCTCAGGCACGTCGAGAGCCCTGCGACCGCGAACCCGATCCCCCTCGATCACAGAACGGCGCACGGGGTTGCCGGTCATGAGCACATGGTCAGGATCGCCCTCGCGCTCAAACACGGAACGTGCTGCCGGCACCGAGATGCAAACGCGGGCGGCATGCGAACTCATCATCTTGTTAGCAAGGCCCGGAACGGAGTTCTGTTCGTGCAGCAGATACGGAATGCCCGCGTCTTTGCACCAGCCCAGAAGCGGGACCTCGACATAGGCGCCAAAACCTATAGCGACATCGGGCTTGCAGGCTTTAGAAAAATGGCTGCCGAGCGTGCGCTTCGCCTTATAGACACGCCACAGCGAGCTCAATGCCGTCCAAGGGCGAGAGCGGTCGAAGCCCGTAACCGTAATCGGCACAAAATCGAACCCTGCCTCGGGAACCAGACGACCCTCGAGCTTATGCGACTGACCTACAAACACAACGTGATGGCCACGGTCACGTAGCTCCTCGGCCAAGGCGAGTGCAGGGTTGATATGTCCCGCCGTGCCGCCGGCTGCGATAGCAACGGTCATCTTATCGGTCATGGTAGTCCCTTCGTACGCGCGGCCCCTGATCGTCGGTGCGCAAGCGCGCCGACGGGTCCGAATTCAAGTCGATTCGATTATATCCGCCACCCGTATTGCGCGGTGCCGGTCGTTGCGGGCGACCCTGCGGCGCAGAGCGCGGCCGGGGACGGGCATCCGACTCCGAAGCAAAACCGTTCAAGACGGTAAAACCGCCACGCGATGAGCGCTCCCCACGCGCATGGGGAACACCGGCAGTGCTTTCGTCCATAACGGCAAAACTATCTCGGCGACGATCGTATTCATCGCGTCGAGCGCTCTCGTGCGAAACGCGCAAGATAAGCCCGGCGAGCATGAGCGACACGATAATCGACGAGCCGCCATAGCTGATAAACGGCAGCGGCTTACCCGTCATGGGAAACACGTTGAGAATACCCAGCGCGTTGATCAAAAACTGCACCGCGAGGATAACCGCAGAGCCCGAAGCCATGAGCGCCCCGCGACGATCGGTAGCCTGCTCGGCGATTCGAAACGCCGAGCAGATCAGCATCGCAAACACCAAGAATAACAGCAGCGTCCCCAAAAAGCCAACTTCCTCGCCAATGATGGCCAGGATGTAGTCATTGTGCGCCTCGGGCAAATACGAGTACTTCATGGTTGAGTTGCCGATACCGCGACCGAACAGTCCACCCGAAGCAAACGCCATAATGGCAAGCGTTGCCTGATACCCGTCTCCATATTCATCTGCCCAAGGGTTCAAGAGAACCTGAATGCGCACCATACGGTACGGCTCGACGACAAGAGCGATCACGATGATGACGACGCCAGCAAGAATCGCACCGATAATGAATTTTGGGTCAAGGCCGGCAAAGAGCGCCATGCACATGATCGTCAACAGAATAATCAGGATGGTGCCAAAGTCGGGCTGAATAAAAATCAAGACGAGCGATATGCCCAAATTTAAGCCCATGCCCTTAAGGAACTCATTGATGTTACCGCCGGGCGAAAACACGCGATCGAGCATGATGGCAGAATAGGCAATGGCAAACGGCTTGAGAAACTCCGATGGCTGAAACTGAATGCCGGCAATGCTCAGCCAGCGCGTAGCGCCACGGCTGCCGCTACCAAAGAGGAACACCGCAAGCAGCAAGATCATCATAGCGATAAGGGCAAGTTTAAGCGCCCCTTCGCCAAACCAGCTATCGGGTGCAACGCGCGCGATGAACTCGAGGGCAGCAACACCGACGACAGTGAACATAAACTGCCGGAACAAAAAGTAGGTCGCGGAGTCGTTCTCGTGAAGCGCCTCGACTGAAGAAGCCGAGTACACCATAAGCAGGCCAAAACAGACCAGCGAGAACAGGCAGGTCAAAAAGACCAGGCGGGGTCGCATGATACGTGCGGGGACGCCGGCGATATAACGTTCGCCGATGCCCTGCGTGCGACGACCGGCGCGCGGCGTGATGCACTGCGAGGAAGCACGGTCCGAGTCGGGCCTCCTCATATTCTGTCGGGGGCTCTCCTCTCTCACCGGCAACCCCTATTCCATTTGCGTATTGGACGCAGCGGCAAGCTGGGCCACATAGTCCTTAAACACGCGACCGCGCTCCTCGTAGCCCGAGAACTCATCGAACGAAGAGCAGGCGGGCGACAGTAAGATCACATCGCCGCGGCTCGAGAGCGAACGGGCAACGTCCACGGCATCGCGCAGGTCGTCGGCCTGGGCGATATCGACATCACCGTCGACATCCGCCTCGTCCATAGCGGCGGTAAAGCGCTCGCGCGCGTCGCCAAAGCAGACCACCGAGCGAACGTTATCCATCACAACGCGGGCAAAGGACTCGAGCGGCGTGCCCTTATCGTGACCGCCGAGCAGCAAGATCACATCGTCATCGGGAAACGCCGTCAGGGCCTTTTCGACCGCATCGGTGTTCGTTGCCTTGGAATCGTTAACATAGCGCACGCCATCGATCTCGCCACAGGGCTCAACGCGGTGCTCCAGCGGCTGGAACGAGACCAGGCCGCGACACACACCGTCAACATCGGCGCCGACCGTCAGGGCCGCCGTGGCAGCACACAGGGCATTGATTACATTGTGATGGCCCGAAATCTTAAGCTCGGACGTATCGACGAGCGGGGTCTCGACGCCCTTCAGGCGAATGACCATCTTGCCATCGCGAACAAATGCGGCGTCCTCGCCCGCAGGCTCGTCAAAAGCAACCTTGCAGATGCGACGGCCCGGAACATAGATGTACTCATCGAACTCGTGGATACCGGCATCCTCGACATCAACAATCACCAGGTCATCGTCGACCATATTCTCGAAGAGCTTAATCTTGGCGAGCGCATAGTTCTTATGGCTCTTATGCCAGCCCAGATGATCGGGGGTAATGTTGAGCAGCACCGCCACACGGGGGTGAAGCTCCTGGGTCGTTGCGATCTGATAGCTCGAAAGCTCCGCCACAAACCACTCGTTATGCGCACGGCCATCGATCTCGTTCACCGGAGGCTCGCCAATGTTGCCGACAGCAACGCTCGCCTCGCCCGCCGCCTTAAGCAGGTAATCGGTCAGCGACGTGGTTGTCGTCTTGCCGTTGGTGCCCGTAATGGCAATCCAATTTTGGGGAGACAGACGGTAGGCAAACTCGGGCTCACCCATAATCTGGGCAGCGTGATCACGGCCAGCCTTAAAGAATGCCGAGAACTCCGAGATGCCCGGACACGTCACGCATACATCAAACGCGCCCTCGACCTGCTCGGTTCCGTAGACAAACGATGCCCCGTGCGCCTCGAGCGAGCGCGTGGCATCGTTGGGCTCGGACGCGCCGCCACCGTAAACGGTAACGGCACTCACGCGCTCGGGATGCGCAAGCGCCCAGCGAGCGACATCAAGACCGGACTTGCCCTGGCCCAAAACGAGCAGGCTAAAGACATTAGCAAGAGGCATGAAAGACCACTATCCCAACTGGAAGAACAACGCGAGGCCCAGGGCTCCGAAGGCCGCGGCGACAATCCAAAAACGGATGACGACCTTGGTCTCGGCCCAGCCCTTCTTTTCGAAATGATGATGAATGGGCGCCATAAGGAAGACGCGCTTGTGCGTAAAGTGGAAATAGACAACCTGGATCATGACCGACAGGGTCTCGACGATAAACAGACCGCCGATGATGAGGGAAACGACTTCGGTGTTGGTCATGATGGAGGTGCAGGCAAAAGCGGCACCCAGGGCAAGCGAGCCGGTATCGCCCATAAAGATGCTCGCCGGATAGCAGTTGAACCACAAAAAGCCCAGGCAGGCGCCGGCGCACGCCGTGCAGAAGATGGACAGGTTCACATCGCCGTGCAAAAACGCCATGGCGGCCATGGCCAGCATGGCGATCATGGAGGTGCCGCCGGCAAGACCGTCCAAGCCGTCGGTGAGGTTTACGGCGTTGGAAAGGCCCGCGATCATCAGCCAGCAAAAGACAAGGTAGAGCCACGGAAAAGAGAGGCCGCAAATGGTGGTCGAGAGCACACCAAGGTCGATCGTCAGGCCACCGGGGAAACGAATCTCGGGGGCGACGCCGCACCAGTTGACAGCAAGCACGGTAAAGGTAACGCAGATGAGGGTAAGGCCAATCATCTTGGCGTGAGGCGTCAGGCCGAGCGAGCGGCCGTGCGTGACAGAAGTCAGGTCGTCGATGAGGCCAAGAACGCCGGTTGCCAGCGTGGCGAGCAGCACAAGCACGAGCTCGGTGGTGAGCTTTCCCATCAAAAGGCAGGTCAGCGAAACGGCAACCAGGATGATGACGCCACCCATGGTGGGCGTGCCCTGCTTAATCAGGTGACGCTTGGGGCCATCGGCGCGAACCTGCTGGCCGATGCCCTCGACCTTCAGGAGCTTAATCCACCACGGCATAAGCAGCATCGCGATGACGGCGGCGATGCCCAACCCCAAAAATGCCTGGTACGTAGGATACGAAGGATTGCCGAACATGGACTAGCACACACCTTCCACAAAGCGATCGAGCTCAACGAAGCGTGAGCCCTTGACCAGCACGACATCATGCTGCTCAAGAGCGCCGCCCATACGGTCGAGCACCTGCTGATAGTCGGAGAACACCTGAATGCGGTCCTCATCCATACCCATCATGCGCGCGGCCTCGGCCATACGCTGGGCAAGCTCACCGCCGACACATGCGAGCATATCGAGCTTCTTGGCCGCCGCATAGGCGCCCACCAGCTCATGCATGCGAGGAGCCTCGTCGCCCATCTCGCCCATCTCGCCCAGAACCGCCATGCGCGAACCCGTGCACGAAAGCGAACACAGCAGGTCGAGGCCGGCTGCCATCGATTCGGCACTGGCGTTATATGAGTCGTCGATGACGCGAGCGCCGCTCTTGGCGCGCTTGATTTCCTGGCGATGCCCGGTAATCGTAAGACCCCTAAAGGCGGCATCGATCTGCTCGGGCGTCACGCCAAGACGATAGGCAACCGCCGCGGCCTTGACGGCATTGGGAACGGACTGCGCGCCGGGAATGGCAAGCAGTGTGTCGATAGTCTCGCCCAAGCCAAAATCGAGCGTAAAGACCGGGCGCCCCTCGTCATCAATGCGAATGTCGCACGCACGGACCTCATCGTCGTCCGAGACGCCCGCAAGCATCACGTCGACGCCCGCAGGCGCGGCAAAGGTGTCGCGGATGAACGGAGTAAAGTCGTCCTCACCACCCAAAACCAGCAACGGGAGAAGGTCTCCGGCGGCGCACATGCCGCCAACAATCTCGGATTTGGCACGAGCGATATTCTCGCGACTGCCCAGAATACCGATATGGGAGGTGCCGATCTTGGTCACAATGGCAAGGTTGGGATTGGCGGACTGAGACATGCGCTCAATCTCGTGGAAATGGTTCATGCCCATCTCGAGCACCAGAACCTCGGTGTCGGCAGGGGCCGCCAGCACCGTGAGCGGCATACCGATCAGGTTGTTGTAGTTACCCTTGGTTGCCCAAACGCGATAGCGCTTGGCGAGCACCGCGGCGAGCACGTCCTTGGTCGTTGTCTTGCCGATAGAGCCGGTAATGCCAATTACCAGGCAGCCAAGCTCCAAACGATAAGCGTGAGCCAGGCGCAGCAAAAACTCCTCGGGGTCATCGGTATGCAGGATGGCGCAGCCCTTCTCATGGGCCAGCGAAAGCAGCTCGGCATCGGGCTCGCGCGTCATCACTACGGCGCCGGCACCCGACTCGATGGCACGGGAAGCAAAGTCGTTGCCGTCGACCTTTTCACCCGGGAAGGCGACGAATATCGTGCCCTCCTCAACCTGGCGCGAGTCGATAACGCAACCGCGGCATACCCGATCGGCTTCTCCCGTCACGGTTCGGGCCCCTGTTGCGGCCGCGAGATTGTTGACGGCGATCTCTATCATTGCAGCTCCCCTGTAAACCTAATAATGCTATCGGCGTATTGTATCCCAGCGCCGCCTACGCGTGGTGCAGGGCGTGTGAACAACCCGGATTAACCGACTGGCCATTTCATAGATAGTAACCCCCTACTTGGTGCGCGGGACACCCAACACGTCAAGCGCGTTGGCCATAATGGACTGGAACGGCACTGCGGCGGCATCGGAGCCTGACGGGGTTCCGTCAAGGGTGATATAGCACAGGACCTTGGGCGACTGCGCCGGGGCAAACCCCATAAAAGACGACATGTAGTTCTCTTTGAGGTAGCCGCCGTTCTCATCGGCGCGCTCGGCCGTACCTGTCTTGCCCGCCACGTCGTAGCCGTCCACCGCGCCGCCAACGCCCGTTCCCTCGGCAACGACCGTCTGCATACACGATGTCACCTGCGAGGCGGCCTCCTCGGAAATCGCGCGATCCCCCTCGCCCCAATCCTTTTCATCGCCCTTGCTCGACTTATAGAAGTGCGGAGTCATCATCACGCCGCCGTTCGCGATGCCGCCCACGGCACGTGCGACCTCAATCGGCGAGACGGACAGCGCCTGGCCAAAGCTCATAGCACCCAAGGTGGCACCATCGTACTGGTCGCGCTCCTTGACGATGCCCAGACTCTCACCCGGAAAATCGACACCGGAGCTATGACCGATACCCCACTTGTCCACATAGGTGGCAAAATCATCGGCACCGATCTTGCGCCCCACCAGGACAAAACCGACATTGGACGAACGGCGCATCATCTCGCGTACGTCCATTGTCATGGTGTAGTCACGCTTGTCGGCATCGGTAACGGTATCGTCGCCCACCTTGATACTCGCGGGAACCTCAAACGATGTGCTCGGGCGCACAACGCCCAAATCAAATCCGGCGCCCGCAACCAGCGTCTTAAAGACCGAGCCGGGCTCGTAGGCATCCGTCACCAGACGAAGGTTCATGTCCTCGGTCTTGGCGTTTTCCAAATTGGTCTGGTCGTAGGTCGGATACGAGCAGGCGGCCAGGATCTCTCCAGTCGTCGGGTCGGTCACCAGGGCCGACCCGTTTTTGGCCTTCGTCTTCTCGACCGCCTCGGCCAAGGCATCTTCCGCGGCGCGCTGAATGTTGACGTCGATCGTCGTCACGATATCCACGCCATCAATCGCGGCAACCTTTTTATAGGCACCGCCCGCGATGTAGCCGCCATCTCTTGCGCGCTCGCGCACAAGAGAGCCATTCGTTCCGGTCAGAAGCTCATCGTATTGTTTTTCGAGTCCAGTCAGGCCAGCGTTGTCCACGTTCACGACGCCCAGCACCTGAGAAGCCAGGTTTCCATACGGGTAAACCCGCTTCATCGCCTGCTCAAAGAGCACGCCGGGTAGATTCTTCTTTTCCAGGGCGGCAGCGTCATCCTCGTCGACCTGGCGCTTGATATACACCCAGGAACCATCAGACAGTACCAGCTTGCGACAGGTCTTTTTATCGATACCGGTGGCCTTGACCAGCGCCGAGACCGTCTTGTCGACGTCCTCGACAAGCTGAGGGTTCACGGCGACATTGCGGCATTCGACTGACGACGTCAGCACGTTGCCGTTGCGGTCGTAGATAGTGCCACGTTTGGCATAGAGCGTCTGTGAAAGCAGACGACGCGCGTCCGCGCGCTCGCGCAGCTTGTCAGCATTCACGATCTGGTATTCGGCAAGACGGAAGACGCCCGCGGCAAGGCCAACCCCGATACAGCCCATAACGACATCGCGGCGAGGCAGCGGCGTTCCCGTAACCCATTCAGACGACGACCCCTTGCGCGCGCCCGTATTGCGCACCCGAGGTCCGCCCGAACCACGAAGACGCGACGCAGGGTCGTTGCCATAGGACGGCCCCGCGTTGTAAGATGGCCGACCCGTTCCTTGATAACCAGAACGTCCCCGCGAGGAGGGACGTCCAGACCCGTGGTCCCCGTCGGAACCGCGGCGATAGTCATTTGTCATACTCAGCTACCGTCTTATTTACTGAGCGGCCGCAGTCGAGCTAGCGCCCGCGGCTGCATCCTGCGAAAAGTCAAGCGTAACGCTCTCGCTGGGCTCCACCATGCCATAGGCGCCCGCAAGATCGCGAATACGCGTGTCGGCACCATAGACCGAATGCATGACCTCAAGGTTAGAACTCTCGTCGGTCGCCTTCTCGAGCGTGTTGGTAAGCTCTGCGTTGCCGTTAAGCACCTGGGCCGTAACACCGGCAAGCGCCACGCGCGCGACACCGATCGTCATGAAGACAGCCGCAATGATGCAAACCGTTTTAAGAACGCTCATGAAAACCGGGCTTACCGCCTGGTTTGCCTGACGGCCCGCGCCCGTGTAGACATCAAAACGCGGCGTGCGTTGCTCACGAGGGGCAACGGGCGCCTGCGGTGCCTCGCGGTAGGCGGGCATGGCGTTCATATCATAGGCGAGTGCTGCGTTTGAGGTGTTATAGCCCATGATATGCCGCCTCCCATCCCGAGTACGTTGGTAGTGTGTTTAAGCTTCGTTTATGGTGCGAGCGGGAGGTCCAATTTCGCGCGGTCGCACCTACAGGCGCTGCGCCACGCGGATTTTGGCTGATCTCGCCCGAGGGTTGCGCGCGACCTCATCGGGTTGGGCAACCAAGGGTTTGCGGGTGATGACCTTGAGTATCGGCACGTTGCCGCACACGCACACCGGAATCTCCGGCGGACACGTGCACCCCTGGCTCATCTCCTTAAAGTGGTTCTTTACGATACGGTCCTCGAGCGAGTGATACGAGATGACGCAGATGCGTCCGCCCGGGTTGAGCCACCTGGTGGCGGCGTCAAGCCCCCTCTCGAGCACATCGAGCTCGTGGTTGACCTCGATGCGAATGGCCTGGAAGCTCTTCTTGGCCGGGTGTCCACCATGCCGACGAGCGGCAGCCGGAATGCCAGCCTTGATGATCTCGACAAATTGACCGGTGGTTTCGATCGGTTCTTGCTCGCGACGGCGCACGATCTCGCGCGCAATCTGCGAGGCGAACTTCTCTTCGCCATAGACGCGTAGAATCCGGGCGAGGTCGTGTTCGTTATAGGTGTTGATGACCTCAGCTGCGTTTAGGGTGTTGTTACCCGGATCCATCCGCATGTCCAATGGGGCATCTTCGTTATACGAAAAGCCCCTGCCAGGGATATCGAGTTGCGGTGACGAAACGCCCAAGTCAAACAGGAAGCCATCGACCCCGGGCACCTCGGCCGAGCAAAGCAGCTCGTCCAAGTCGCCGAAGTTGCCCTTCAGCAGCTGGTGCGGGACGCCGGGAACCTCGCGGTCCAGACGGGCGCCAGCGGCCTCGAGGGCCATGTCGTCCTGATCGACGCCGAGCAAAAGGCCCGTCTCCCCCACCTGCGCGGCCATCTTTACCGAATGACCGGCACCGCCAAGGGTGCAATCGCAGACAACGGAGCCGCTCTTGAGCTGCAGCGACTCAAGCACTTCGCCGAGCATGACAGGTTCATGCCGATATTCTTGTGTCAAGATCCCACGCTCCATCCGTTACTCGTGCCTTGCCCTTACGAGAAGAAGAGGTCAAGCAGAGCCTCGTCGTCATCGTCCTCATCGGCCGCGGCGCGGTCCCAAACCTCAAGGTGGTCGTAGTTGCCCACAACCGTGACCTCGCGGTCAAGGTTCGCCTGCTTGCGGAGAGACTCAGAAAGACCGATACGACCGGCGCTGTCCACATCCATCGACGTGGTGCGCTTGTTGATCGCCCTCATGAGCTTCTGGTCGTTGATGTCACGCGGGTTAAAACCCTCGTGGCCCTCACGACCCGCGAAGAGTCCTTCGACCCACTTATCGAAGGCCTCGGCAGAGAACACGTACAGAGCATCGACATCCAGGGCTTTGAACACGCGAACGTGCTCTCCAAGTTCCTCGCGAAGGGGTGCAGGCAGGGACAGACGACCTTTTGCATCGAGATTGCGCTCGTATGCACCAGTCATTCCCATGTGCGCCCTCCCCTCGGTTACTCAGATGGCACGTACGCGGGGAACCACCCCGCCTGTCGACGTCATCAATAATATGGGGAACCGCCCCATTTTTCAACACCTGTCTCTTA
>CABSNH010000036.1 GCA_902478985.1 uncultured Collinsella sp. | reverse complement strand
CCGGTGCACAGCAGATCAAGGAGATCGAGGACAAGCTCGAGAGCTTGGAGAAGGAGTTCCCCGGCTGTGGAAGCACGCCGAGCGCAGGCGAGAGCGTCGACGCTTCGACCGCTGGCATGACGGCTGGTGCCAATGCTTCGAGCGAGGCGACGAAGTTCCCCAGCTTTACGGGCAAGGACCTGGATGGTAACGACGTGAGTAGCGACGAGCTGTTCTCTAAGAACAAGGTCACCGTCATGAACTTCTGGTTCACCACTTGCAAGCCGTGCGTGGGTGAGTTGGGCGACCTTGAGGACCTGAATAAGGAGCTTGCCAAGAAGGGCGGCCAGGTCGTAGGCGTCAATTCCTTTACGCTCGATGGCAACAAGGGCGAGATTGCAGATGCCAAGGACGTGCTGAGCAAGAAGGGCGTGACATATAAGAACATCTGGTTCAAGTCGGATAGCGAGGCCGGTAAGTTTACGTCAAATTTGTTCTCGTTCCCGACAACGTATGTCATCGATCAGAATGGCAACATCGTAGGGGATCCAATCGTGGGAGCCATCAGCTCCGCCGAGCAGCGCGCAGCGCTCGACAAGCTTATCGACCAGGCGATTGCGAATAGCGAGCAGTAGGTTCGAATGTGGCAAAGGGACAGTCCCTTTGCCACATTGTCAATGCCATGTGCGGGATGGTGCGCCACGCGACGTGCCGTCCCGTTCGTTTTTGTGCGGTTCCCAACATTCCTCACTGGCACCGGCAAAACAGTTTCCATTGATACGGCTCCTAGAGACCCAGAAGGGCACACATAACGGCCTTGATGGTGTGCTGACGGTTCCCTGTCTCACGGAAGATGACCAAAGCGTTGGCCTCAAAGCGCTCGTCGGCAATCTCAAAGCCCTCGGTGATGATCTTGCGGTACAGGTCATTCTTGCGACAGTTGACTTTTGCTGCTCCCTATTATTCCTGATAGATTAGACCATGGGAGAAGGAGTCGCAGATGACCATGGTGCAAAACGTTGTAGAGAAGCTCCCTTTTTGGGCGCATCTGTCTTCTGACGAGAGGACGCTCGTTTTGGGGCAAGCCGCCTTGCGCACCTTCGATGCCGGCCAGCTTATCGGCGGCAGCGATAGCTCCTGTACCGGCATGTTCCTTATCGTTCAGGGTGGTGTCCGCGTCAGCCTCCTTTCCGAGGAAGGCAAGGAGATCACGCTCTTTAGGATTGGGTGCGGCGAGTGCTGCGTTACAACAGCTTCGTGCGTAATTCGGCAAATCTCCTTTGGCACGTTGGCTGCCGCAACAGAGAAATCCGAGCTCCTTATTGTGCCTATCGGTGTTTGCGAGCATCTTGCCAGCAACAATATTTTCGTCAAAGTCTTTATGCTCGAAGTGGAGGCGCGGCGCTACTCTCAGGTGGTTCGTGTGCTCCAACAGATGCTTTTCCGACGTCTCGACCAGCGTGTTGCCGACTATTTGGTTGAGCGATGCCAGGCAACGGGGTCAATGGAGCTCCGGGTCACTCAAGACGAGCTGGCGCGTGACATCAACTCTGCCCGCGAGGCGGTGACGCGCGTGCTGCGTCGTCTTGCCAATGAAGGTCTTGTCGAGGTGAAGCGCGGGCGAATCCTTGTTCTGGATGTCGACGGTTTGACACGCCTGCCGTAGCGATGGCTTTGCCATGGTGCCTATCCGTCCAGTGCCTGGCACTCGCTTTTAAGAAAAAATTGTCCCATACGGTGACTTGGTCACGGAACCGGTCTGCGCCTTCCGGGCATACTGGCATCAAACGATAGGGCAAGCGAGCAAAGGAGCTCATCATGGGATTGTTCAATCTATTTGCTGGGGTGGATATCAACAAAGGTGTTGAAGAGTGCCGTGCGACCGAAGGTGCGGTGTTGATCGATGTGCGTGGCGCCGATGAGTATCGGCAGGGACATATCCCCGGTGCCATCAACATTCCCCTCGATGTCGTCAATCGCGTGCTTGTCGAGTATCCAAAGAAGGATACGCCTCTGTTCGTGCATTGCCTGAGTGGCGCTCGTAGCGGTCGCGCTGCGAGCTTTCTTCAGCGTGCGGGCTACGTCAACGTGAAGAACATCGGCGGAATCAATAGCTACAGCGGAAAGGTGGTGCGTTAACTATGAAGGTGGTTATCGTGGGGGGCGTTGCTGGCGGTGCATCGGCGGCAGCGCGCTTGCGCAGGCTTGACGAGCAGGCGGAGATTGTCGTTTTTGAGCGCACAGGTTATGTCTCCTATGCTAACTGCGGATTGCCATACTTTATTGGCGGCGTGATTGAGGAGGAGTCTGCGCTCACGCTGCAATCGCCCGAGGGCTTCTGGAATCGATTCCGCATTGCCGTGAAGACGAGCCACGAGGTGATCGCCATTCATCCCGAGGTGCATACGGTTGACGTTCGCGACCTGCTCACCGGCGAGGAATTTGTCGAGACGTATGACAAGCTGATTCTTTCGCCAGGCGCGCATCCCATTCGCCCCGCTCTTCCGGGAATCGATTTGGATAAGATCTTTAGCCTTCGAACGGTAGAGGACACGCTGCGCATTCATGGTTATGTGCAAGAGCATGAGCCGAGGAGCGCCGTGGTGATCGGTGGCGGCTTTATCGGTGTTGAGGCTGCCGAGAACCTGCGTGGCTTGGGTCTCGAGGTGACGCTTTTGCAGCGCCCCGGGCAGCTGATGAACAACCTGGACTACGACATGGCGACGCTGCTTCATGCAGAGGTCCGCGAGCATGGCATTGACCTGCGCCTTCGTGCCGACGTTACGGGCTTTGAGGAGGCCGATGGCCGTGTGGTCACACATGTGGCGGGCGATGATTCCATTATGGCCGATATGGTGCTACTCGCTATCGGCGTTGCGCCCGAGAGCCATTTGGCAAAGAAAGCTGGTATCGAGCTGGGCATCAAGGGCTCCATTGTGGTGAACGACCGCATGGAGACGTCTGCTCCTGACGTATATGCCGTGGGTGATGCCGTGCAGGTCAAGCATCAGGTGACGGGTGAGGACGCGGTGATTTCCCTTGCAGGCCCCGCTAATAAGCAGGGACGTATCGTCGCCGACGTGATTTGTGGCTTAGACAGTCGCTATCAGGGCTCGCTGGGTTCTTCGGTAATCAAAGTGTTCGACTTGACAGCTGCGAGCACGGGCCTTTCTGTGAAGGCAGCGCGTGCGACGGGAATCGATTACGAGAGCGTCGTGCTGTCACCTGGATCGCATGCGGGTTATTATCCCGGGGCCACGCCCATGACCATGAAAGTTGTGTTTGAGAGGGAAACCTTGCGTCTGCTGGGCGCGCAGATTGTGGGCATCGATGGCGTGGACAAGCGCATCGATGTGCTGGCGACGGCAATCCAGGCCGGTATTCGGGCCGATAAGCTCAAGGATTTGGATTTGGCTTATGCGCCGCCATATTCTTCGGCGAAAGACCCGGTGAACATGGCCGGTTTTTTGATCGAAAACGTGGGCTCGGGCATGCTCAAGCAGTGGCATTGGGAGCAGGAACCGGATCTGCCGCGCGATGGTAGTGTGCAGCTGCTCGATGTCCGTATGGTCGGCGAGTATGACCGCGGACATATCGACGGCTTTGTGAACATTCCCGTCGATGACTTGCGTGCTCGCTTGGGGGAGCTTGACGTGACAAAGCCTGTTTATGTTATTTGCCAAAGTGGTCTTCGCAGCTACATTGGCTGCCGCATCCTCGCTCAGTACGGTTTTGACTGCTATAACTTCTCGGGTGGCTATCGCTTCTTTGCTGCTGTGACTAAAGACCATCGCGGTAGCGATAACGTGATGCCGTGTGGATTGGAAAAGTAAGGCCTTTTGAGCGGCGAGTATGACAATGACAAGATGGGGTAGGAAAAACCGCATCAAATGCGAACTGTGGGGGAGAGCGGGCGAGCGCGCCCACGTGGGAGAGGTTGCCGTCCATGCTGGAGCTCAAGGGTATTTGCAAAAGGTACGTTACGCAGTCGTTTACGCAGGTGGCGCTCGACGACGTAAGCCTGTCTTTTCGCGATAACGAGTTCGTGGCCATTCTGGGCCCCTCGGGCTCGGGCAAAACTACGATGCTCAACGTAATCGGTGGACTCGATCATTTCGATTCCGGCGACCTGCTCATCGACGGCATCTCGACCAAGGACTTTCGCGATCGCGATTGGGATGCCTACCGTAACAACCGCATCGGCTTTGTGTTCCAAAGCTATAACCTCATTCCGCATCAGACCATTTTGGAAAACGTGGAGCTGGCGCTTACGCTCACGGGCGTGGGGCATGCCGAGCGCTGCCAGCGTGCACGCGAGGCGTTGGAGAAAGTCGGCTTGGGGGAGCATGTTAACAAGCGCCCGAGCCAGCTTTCGGGTGGACAGATGCAACGCGTGGCCATCGCCCGCGCCCTGATCAATGATCCCGAGATCGTGCTGGCCGACGAGCCGACCGGCGCCTTGGATTCAACGACATCCGTACAGGTCATGGACTTGCTTAAGGACGTGGCGCGCGACCGCCTGGTCATCATGGTCACGCATAATCCCGAGCTGGCGTACCAATATGCCACGCGCATCGTCAACCTGGCGGACGGCAGGATTACCGACGATTCCGATCCCTTTGATGTTGCCAAGGCCGCGCGTCGTGAGGCCAAGCCTACGCGCAAAACCTCGATGAGCTTTGTGACGGCGCTGGGGCTTTCTGCCCGAAACCTCATGACCAAGAAGGGTCGTACGGCCATGACTGCCTTTGCGGGCTCGATTGGCATTATCGGTATCGCGGCGATTCTGGCGCTGTCCAACGGCGTAAACGGCTACATCAAAAAGGTCGAGGAGGATACGCTCTCGAGCTACCCGCTCACCATTTCCAAACAGGATTACGACCTGTCGTCCATGATGGGCGGACAGGGGGCCACGGATGATGACTCGCCTGAAAACGTGGATTCGTCCGACGACAGTGCCGGCGGCAAGGCTCAGGGGACCGATAGGATCCCTGTGGTCACGGCCGTAAAGGATATGTTTGCGAGCGTTAAGTCCAACGACATGACGAGCTTTAAGGCATGGCTCGATGCCGGTGGCGACGGCATCGATAAAGAGGTCAACGCCATTCAGTACGGCTACGGTGTATCGCCGGTTGTCTATCGTGCCGGCAAGGGCGATGAGAAGCCTGTCCGGCTGGTGCCCAACGCCATGACCGAGGCCATGAGCGGCGGCGCGAGCTCAGCAGCAACGGTGAGCATGGAATCCATGGGAACCTCGGTCTTTAACGAGATGATTGACGACCAGAGCCTGCTCGACAGCCAGTACGATGTCGTCGCCGGTCATTGGCCCACGTCTGCCAGCGAAGCCGTGATGGTGCTTTCGAGCCGTGGCACGGTGGGCGATTACACGCTCTACAGTATCGGTGCGTTGGATATCGATGAGCTCAACGACCTGGTTAACAGTGCTATGACGGCTAACGGTAAGATCGAGACGTCCGAGGCCGGTACTGATTTTACCTACGACGATGCGCTGTCCACGACGTTTAAAGTGCTGTCGCCGGCCGATGCGTATCGCAAAAACGAAGAGACCGGCATGTGGACCGATATGTCTGGCGACACCGACTTTATGGCCGCCAAGGTTGCCGACGGTATCGACGTACACATTGTGGGCGTGGTGCGGCCCAATGAGACGGCCAACGCGAGCGCATTGACCCCGGGCATCGCCTATACGCATGCACTGACTCGTCAGCTTATGGAACGCGCCGCAAATTCGCAGATTGTGCAGGAGCAGCTTGCTCACCCCGAGACGGATGTCTTTACGGGCAAGTCTTTCGATGAACTGCAAGGCGAGGCCAAGCAAGGCGTGGATCTGGGCAGCATGTTTAGTGTGGACGAGGCGGCGCTGAAGAGTGCGTTTTCGTTCGATACATCTGCGCTCTCGGGTGCGGCCGGCGGTATGGACCTTTCTGGCATCGATCTGTCGGGGCTGGACATTGACCTTTCGGGCGTTGGCAAGGACATCGACTTCAGCGACATCATGGCAAAAGCGCCAACCCCAGATTTCTCGGGTATCTTTGACGGTCTGGAACTCACGCCCGAGCAAATGCAGCAGGTGGGAACACTAGCCAACCAGCTGTTTGAGGGCTTTTTGCAGTCTGATCAGTTTAAGGCACTGACACCCGAAGATCTTAAGGACGCGTCAAAGCTCTCTGCCGCATTCTCGACGTATCTTGAGAATGATGACACAGCTCAGCAAATCCTGGCCCAGCTCAAAGCGCTCGGCGGCGATGCCCTGGCCGAGCGTCTGCAGCAGGCGATGAGCGACTATGTGCTAAAGCAGCTGGCTCCGTATCTGCAGCAGGCTATGGATCAGATGATGAAGTCGATCAACGACCAGATTGCGGCGACGGTGTCAGCTCAGCTCAAGGCAGGCGCGGCGGGGCTCATGGGACAGATAGCGACGCAGATGTCGTCAAGTTTTGCCAACTTGACGGGCGCCATGCACGTGGATGCGAGTGCCTTTGCTCGTGCCATCCATTTCAACATGGACGCCGAGGACCTGAGTTCGCTCATGATGAGCTATGCCAAGGCGTCGAAGCTCACCTACGACAACAATCTGACCACACTGGGCTATGCGGACGAGGCCGACCCCATCTCGGTCAAGATTTTCCCGCGCGACTTTGAGGCCAAGGAGCGCGTACTCGATCACATCGATGCGTACAACAAGCAGGTCAAAGCCGCTGGCCATGATGATCGGGCAATTTCGTACACCGACTACATGGGCATCATCATGGGCTCGGTGACTGATATCGTGAACACCATCAGCTTGGTGCTCATCGCATTCGTGAGTATCAGTCTGGTCGTGAGCTCCATCATGATCGGCATCATCACCTACATCAGCGTGCTGGAGCGCAAAAAGGAGATTGGCATCCTACGCGCGATCGGCGCGTCAAAGCGCAACGTGGCCAACGTGTTTAACGCCGAGACCTTTATCGAGGGCCTCATTGCCGGCGTCTTTGCTATTGTCGTCGTGGTGGCCGTGAGCTTCCCGGTTAATGCCTGGGCGCTTGCTGCCAAACAGGTCCCCAATCTGATGAGCCTGCCCGTGCAGGATGCGCTGGTGCTCATTGCAATTTCGGTGCTGCTGACGGTCATTGCCGGCCTGCTGCCCGCCCGTAGCGCATCCAAGAAGGACCCCGTCGAAGCCCTGCGCTCCGAATAATGTGACAAAGGGACAGTCCCTTTGTCACATTGAGACCCTTGCGAAATCGGGGTCTAATACTTTTCCGAGAAGTGAACGAGTCAAAATGGACCCCCGAAGCATCGGCACTTTCGAGATGCAATTTCCTGCGGTTTTGCCGGCCAAATCCTGCGGTTTTGGCGTCAGAAAATGTCGATGCTTCGGGGGTCCAAAAACGGTCGTTCACTTCTCGGAAAAGTATTAGACCTCGTTATATTGGCGGCGTTTGCGAGCGGCAACCAGAGTGCAGCCTCCTAGCGTTTCTTTGCAGAGAGCATGAGCCTAATTTCCGGATGGGTGTACTCGTCGAACTCTTCTTTGGGCTCGGTGTCAAAGGTGTAGTACGACTTGATGGATTCGTCCTCCGTCTTGATGCTGATTTCTTCATATAGGGATCCGGCTAAAAATGCCTGTTTAAATTCATCCGACAGGCTGCATGGCGTGAGGAGGTCCGGTGTGGCAACGGAAATGTTCAACCCGTTGAGCGGGGCGCAGAGCGTCGCGATATCCTGCTCGGCGCGGGCGAAGTTGTTTGCAGGGCTTGCCTCGGGGTCGATCTGACTGGTGTAATCGACGTCCGTGAACATGCCGTCTGCATCAAAAGAAAGGTAGACATAGGCTGCTTGAGCGCCGAGGTCATTATCGCGCAGATAGCCGATAATGCGGTAGCCGTAGTCGTGATACGACTCGTATGGGTCGTCTGCCGCGACGCGTTCGCACACGGGCTCCAAGGCATCTTGTGCGATGGCGAGCTGCTCGGCGGCTGCAGCCTTTCTTACCTGAAGCTCGTTACTTCCCTGGACAAACTGTGGGATATAGACGCCAAGCAGCACAATGGCGGGCACCACCGCGAGAGCTATGACCTGCTTCTTGACGCTTGGAATCGTCACGCCGTATGCGTTTGCCATGGCCTCGGCATTGCTCGAGGTTTCGGCTAGTACGTCCGCCGCGGTGGCAACTGCCCCTACGGCGCTGGTAACCTCGGCGGCGCCGCCTAGGTTGCGCGCGAGATCGTTATCGCTGTTCTTGAGCAGGCGGCCGGCAGCTTGCGTGGCAAGCACACCGGCGACCTCCGCGGAGCGGTCTTTGTTGGTTTGGGCTACCGCAAGCCTGCTCTGCAACTCCTTCCACTGTTTGCCCTGCATTCCAAAGCGCGGCGCAAGAGCGCAATAGCAAAAGATGGCGAGTTCGATTGCGGTGAGTGCGATAGCGGTATATATGCCCGCGGGTTGGAATTCCTTTTGGTGGAACGCGATGTCGTTGATCATTTGGAGCGGCAACATCAACAGGCATGCTACGAACGACATGACGAGCGCGGTCGCTGCGATCTTGGGGTATGTACAGTACCGCTGGATGCGTTTCTTTTCTTGTTCGGTGAGCTGCTGCATGGGGCCTCGACTCTCATCGTTATTCGGGGGCGATGCACGCATGCGTTTGAGTATAAATGAGTGCAGGGCGTCAGTTGCTCTAACATGGCGCTAATGGCGTGGTGTTGAAGCACAAGGCATAATGAACATGACAAAGGGGCAGTCCCTTAGTCATGTTCGTTGATATGAGAGAAGAGTAGATGATCCTTTCGCTGGCCCCCATGGAGGGGATTACCGGGCATGTGTTTCGTCGCGTGCATGCGGAGTGCTTCGGTGCGCTCGATTGTTATTACACGCCGTTTTTGCCGCCGCCGCGGGTGGGAAACCGCTTTGGCGGCAAGGCGTTTAAGGAGATCGATCCTGCCAATAACCAGGGGCTCAACGTGGTGCCTCAGCTGATGTCCAAGAACGCGGACGAGTTTGTGTGGGCGGCACAGGTGCTCGCTGACATGGGTTATCGCGAGGTCAATCTCAACTTGGGTTGTCCTTCGGGAACGGTTGTTGCCAAGGGCAAAGGATCGGGCTTTCTGCGCAACCTCGACGAGCTCGAGGTGTTCTTGAGCGACGTGTGCGAGCGGTCGCCGTTGCCGGTGTCGGTAAAAACCAGGCTGGGGCTGGAGAGCGACGACGAATACGAGCGCGTACTCGATCTGTATTGCCGCATGCCGCTGGCAGAGCTGATCGTGCATCCGCGCGTGCAAAAGGACCGCTATACGGGCTCGCCGCGCAAAGAGTTTTATGGCGAGACGCTGGAACGAGCGCCGTTTCCGGTGGCATACAACGGCGACATTTTCGATCTTGAGGATATGGACGTGCTGGTGGAGGCCTATCCCGGTACACGCCATGTGATGCTGGGGCGTGGCTTGCTTGCGAACCCCGCGCTGGCTCGCATGGTCAAGGGCGGCCCTGCTGCAACGGCTGCTGAGCTGCAGCGCTTCCACGACACGCTGTTTGCGACATATGCAGAAGAGATTGGCGGCAATGCGGTCTTTCGCATGAAGGAGTGGTGGTTCTACGCCAAATGCGCTTTCGCCGACCCCGCTACCGTCCACAAACTCGTACGCAAGACTAAAAAGGTCGACGAATACCGCGCCGCCGTCGAGCGCGTCTTTCGCGAGCAGCCACTTGCACCCATAGCCCGCTTCCACAGCTAGTTGGTCGTTGGGGACGTTCTTTAACGACTAGTCATTTAAGAACGTCCCCAATGGCCGTGTTGCACTAGAGCAGGTTCTCCTGTACCCACGCGATGATGTCGCTCGACTCGTAGAGTGGCTTGCCGTCGATGAACAGGCAGGGAACCTGGCGTTTTCCGCCGACGGCGATGAGTGTCTGCTCGGCTTCGGTATCGGTCGAGATATTGCGCTCGGGAATGGTTACGCCGTTATCGGCAAGGAATCGCTTGACTTTTATGCAATACGGGCAGCCGGTCATAACGTACAGTGCGAGCTCATGATTAGTAGCCATAGGTCTCCAATCGGTTGCGGTTTTGATTGAAATACCCAAAGCCGCCGCGGTCTATGCGCGCGTCAACGACGACTCGATGGCCTGGACTAGAAACGCCGTGGCTCCGGTGCCGCAGGGCTTGTCGTAGTAGTCAACAAAGCGCTGATCGGCAAGATAGCCATGGGCGAGCCCCAAGTACGCCTCGTCTTGGGGCTCGCTGCCCCAGTTGAGAGCTATCCAACGGCGATGCATCGCGACGAGCTTGCGAGCCTCGCTGCCTTCCGGTTTGCCATCGTCCATGGCAATCGAGAGCTGTCCCAAAATCGCGCGTTCAAGCTCCTTCATGTCGTTCCATGTCTCGGGGTCCATGTCCAGCAACGCTTCGTTTGCTGCATCGATAGCCTCATCGTCGTAGCGCGCCCGCGCCTCGGCACCGTAGCGCGCCTCGTTTTCCTGCACGGTGCGCCAGCGCTCCAGTTGCGGCAGGACGGCGCCCATGAGCGAGACGGCTTCGTCGAGCGACATGCCGGTGTTTTGTGCCAGGCGCGGGGCACAATCCTCAATCATTGCCTCCATGGTGGTGTCATGGGTGTACTTGCCGTGGTCGTAGCACCACTTGCAGTAATGATCGGTCGCGGTGCCCGTGGCATCGGTGCCGCAGTCGTCGGGCGTGAGTATCATGCCGCAGCTCTGGCAATAGTGCTCAGGCATTTCGAGCAGGTGGGACAGCGGTTCTCCGGTTACGGCGGCGATGAGCTTCATCATGTCGATGCCCGGTGTGACCTCGCCGCGCTCCCACCGGCTGATGGCCTGGCGTGTGACGAAGAGCTTAGCGGCAAGCTGCTCTTGGGTAAGGTGATGGGCGCGACGGACAGCAATGAGCTTTTCTGCAAAGGCCATAGCGGCTCCTTTCTGCTGGTTGATGGCTTAAGCATACGCGGCGGCAGGCGCTCTTCCAAGCAACCGTTGGTTGCACGACGGGGGACCGCGGCGAAGAATTGCGCGCAACGCCCCACGCCTCCATGCCGTACAATGACCGGCATGGAACCTATCGCACGCATACATACCGACCTGCCGCAGAAGTTCGGCATTCCGCGCAACAGCTTTTTGGCGCCCCATCTGCAGGGACGAATCTTTTTTGAGCCGGAATTTGCCTCCAATGCAGCGGTTGAGGGCCTGGACTCCTTCTCTCACCTGTGGCTGCTGTGGCGCTTCGAAAACGGAACGCCCGGCGGCACGGCTAAGGACATGGCCGCCGATGCCAAAACGCAGGACAGGTCCGGCACCAACGCAAAATGGTCGAAAACCGTGCGCCCGCCGCGTCTGGGTGGAGCCGAACGCGTGGGCGTGTTTGCCACACGCAGTCCGTTTCGCCCTAATCCCATCGGGCTCACCTGCATCAAGCTCGACCGCGTGGAGCTTACCGACGATGGTCCCATCATCCATGTGTTGGGGGCCGACCTGCGCGACGGCACGCCCATCTACGACATCAAGCCCTACATTCCGTTTGCGGACTGCCACCCGGATGCGACCGGAGGCTGGATCGAGGATGCTCCGTGGCAAGAGCTCGATGTTGAGTTTCCGCAAGCACTGCAGGATATGGTCCCGCCCGCAAAGCTCCCCGGCTTGGTCGAGGTCCTTCGCCAAGACCCGCGCCGCGCAGGCAGCAAGCACGAGCCAAACCGCATTTACCACTTGGCTTACGCCGGGCTTGACATATCGTTTACGGTCGATGAAACCCAGCTAACCGTAGTCGCCGTCAACGACGCGCAAGACTAGCCAGCCATTCGTCCGCACACGTCAAATTAAGCGCCAAACCTCATACCAAAACCGCCCGCGCTGGTGGACAATAACGCCTATCGAAACAGCCTACTTTGCACGGGAGTTCAGCATGAAATACGACTTTAGCTCGCTTATCGACCGCCACGGCATGGACTCCATCGCCGTTGACTCCTGGGGTGAGGTCCCCGGTATGGCCCCGAACGCACCCGACGAGGGCTTCGACCGCATTCCCATGTGGGTGGCCGACATGAACTTTGCCACGGTGCCCACGGTCCAGGAACACATCATTCAGCGTGCCCAGCATCCCATGTTTGGCTACTTTAACCCGCGCCCCGAGTACTTCGACCGCATCATCGAATGGCAGAGTCGCCGCAATGACGTCGAGGGTCTGCGCCCTGAACATATCGGCTACGAAAACGGCGTGCTGGGCGGTGTCGTGTCGACGTTGCGCGCATATGTCCAGCCGGGCGATGCGGTACTGGTCCACAGCCCCACCTACATCGGCTTTACCAAGTCCATCGAGGCCGCGGGTTATCGCATTGTCCACAGCCCGCTTAAACTCGACGACCAGGGCGTGTGGCGCATGGACTTTGAGGACATGGAGCGCAAACTCGCACAAAACCATATCCATGCCGCCGTGTTCTGCTCGCCGCACAATCCCTGTGGCCGCGTATGGGAGCGCGACGAGATCGAGTGCGCCATGGACATTTATCGCCAGCACGATTGCGTGGTGATCTCGGACGAGATTTGGTCCGATATCATCC
>CABSNH010000035.1 GCA_902478985.1 uncultured Collinsella sp. | reverse complement strand
CATCGGTGCCCAACGGGGTGCAATAAAAGCCGAAAACCGCGGCGGCGGCGTTTATGCACTGGGGCCGCGGCCCGTGGACTTTGTTTTTGGGCACGCGCAAAAAGGGCGCAATGCCGCGGGGCGTGCCCGCGAGGGGGGCGGGAGGGGGCATACCCCACCCCTCGCCACCTGCGAAAACGAATGAGGGCGCTATGAGATCAGGCGAAACGGGCGCATGGACCGCACGCCGTCCGCGTGAACGTCTGGGCACCCCGTCCAAAGACCTACCGTTTACGGTATGGGCAACGCCCCAACTGTGGGACCTCGCCCGCGTTGGCACGGTTTGGTATGGACCGTTTACGGGTAGCGTCCTTATTCATCCCCGCACGGGGGCGAGCCGCCGCCCGCCAAGCGCCCCAGCGCCGCCGCGAACGTCTCCGCGGCCTCACGGTCGCGCCCTCCCATCATGTGCGCGTAAACGTCAAGTGTCGTAGCAACCTTGGCATGTCCCAAGACCTCCGCGAGCGTGCGGAAATCGACCCCCGCCGCAAGCGCGATAGACGCATGAGTATGCCTCAACGTGTGAAAGTGGATATCATCGGACAGCCCCAGCGCCCGAACGTCCGCCTTGAAAACGCGTGACACGTCACTGGGGGAAAGGAACGCCCCAGACACGGACACGATAGGCATAGAGGGGGCTGCTGCGGCATCGCGCAGGGCGATATAGGCCCGCAGCGCCGCCGCGTCCCCAGCGCTCAACGAAACGGGGCGGATAGAGGTATCCGTCTTGCCCGTGCGGGACCTCCACGGCCCGCCCTTTGCATCGCGCACCGTGCCCGTAACCGTGAGGCGCGGGGCCTCGCCCGCCGCCGCGTGCAGATCGCCCACCGTGAGGCCGCACACCTCGCCGCAGCGCATCCCCGTATGCAGCGCCACCCAAGCCGCCGCGCGGGCCGCGCCGCGCCTCGTCCCCGCGCCCTCGCCCCCTATCGCGGCATCGAGCAGCGGCACAAGCGCGGCAAGCTCGGCTTGGTCGAGAGCGCGCGCCTTGGTCCTTTGCTGTCGCGGGGGCATCACCGAATCGGCGGGGTTTGCCTGTATCCGCCCCATGCGCCGCATCAGGTCGAACGCGCCCTTTAGGACGAAATGCACAGAGCGCACCGTTGACGGCGCGAGCGGGGCGCGGCCCCTCACGCCCATCAGCAGGCCGCGCTCGAACCGCTCCACGTCCTCCGCCGTAACCTCGTCAACGGGTACGCCCCTGAACGCGGGGGCTATATGGCACCTCGCAAAGCCGCGGTACTTGGCAACGGTCCCCGCGGGGCGACCCTCGGCCTCCATGCCGTCAACGTACGCCGCCACCGCGTCCGCCGTGTCCATCGCGGGGCCGTCCCCCGCCAAGCCCGCAAGCCACTCCGCCGCCTCGGCCTCGGCCCCCACTCTGTCGGTAGCCGCGAGCGTCCGCCCCTTCCTTATGGGCTTGCCCGTGAGTCCGTCCCTACCGAAATATGCGCGGGCGCGGTAGCGGCCCCCGTCCTCGTACACGCACACGGACGGCAGGCCATGACCGCCGCCGTCCTCGTTTCCCTTATTCATTCATCCCTCCATGCCTTATGTTCCCGCAGCGCGCGGCCCAAGCCGCCGCCCAGATGTGGAAATAACCAGATCACGCTATATAGGCGCTATGCCCGCGGGCGCGCCCGTGGGGAGGCGGGGGAGGTCTGCCCCCGCTCGGCGCCTCACGCCCGCCCATCGCGCAGCCATTCCAAGACGTACGCGCCGCCTCGGGCCGCGATACGGTACCCGTCTGGGGGCGGGGCCGTCACCTCGCCGCCCGTACTCGGGCACGTTCCCGCCCCGTCCTCGGGACCTTTCAGCATGAAAGCGTGTTGCTTACCGCATACGGGGCACTCGGAACGAAAGAAGGGTTTCCCGTTCCACTCCCCGTTTTCCCCTTTCCCCGCCTTCTTTATTTTTTTATTTATTTCTTTATCTATTAGGGGGTGGCAGGCTCCACCCCTACCGTGTTTGATTGCCACCCCTACTGTGGCAGGCTCCACCCCTACTGCGGCAGGCTCCGCCCCTACGCCAACGCGGGCACCCGTAGGGGCGGCAGGCCACGCCCCTACCCCGCCGTGCGCGGCGTTCTTATAGCCCCATGGCACCGCGTCAACGTTCGAGACGTTCAGACGGTACTCGGTCGCGGCCCCGTTGTGCCCGTCCTTTAGGACCTCCAAGAGCGGCACGGCCCGCCCTGTGTCGGGGTCCGGTACCGCCGTCCGCTTCAACGACCTTATAGCGTCCTTTACCTGTCTTTCTGTTAGGCCCGTGTCCTCGGCTATGAGGGTGCGCGGCATGGATACCCGCCTGTCCTCGCCCACGAAACGCATCAGGCTAACCAGCACCGCCGCGGCCTTGCCGCTCGTTGTGTATGAGATCGCCCGTTGTCCGCCGCGGTACACTTTCGTATAGGGCAGGCGGGCCTTATTCAAGGCCCGCATATTCGAGCAGGCTATTACGGTTGATATTCCACTTTCCGCCGAATGAGACGGCCTTTATACGGCCCTTTTGGCACGCGCGGGCGATTGTCGCGCGCGAGCGGCGCGCCACCGCCGCGGCCTCGTCAACCGTCATAGGGTTAGGCAATTCGTCAAACCGCCCCGTGTATGCAAGCTCCGCGCATTTCTCGGGTCCTGTCGGTATCGTCATGTCCGTTAGCCTCCTACGCCTCGTTTTGTTTACGTTGCGTAGAATTGTTGCCCATGCGCGGCGGGGGCGGGCGCGCTCCGTTCTTTGCCAAACCGTGCCAATATGCGCGGATATTCACGCTTGGGGCGTTTGCGCGCTTTCGGGCCATGCCAATATGCGCGCGTGTTGCCCTCACGTCTCCACAGATTAACCGCATCCGCGGAACGGTTCGGCTACCTGTTGTCGAGCGCCGCCGCAACCGCCGCAAGCGCCGCGAGGCTGTCGAGCGGCATCTTTGCGCAGTGCGCCCCTATAACGTCTATCAGATCGGCCCGCCGTTCCGCCGCCGTCTTTTCCTTTGCGGGGTCCCGCGGCATCAGCTCGCCCAGCGCCCGCGCCTCGCCCATGGGCGTACGGTCGAAAACGGCCCCGCCCCCCAGCGCCGCGAGGGCAACGCACAGCGCCGCGGCACGGCAGTTGCGGCCCGCAGTCTCCACCAATCGAGCATCGGCCTCGGATATCCACTTTCGCACCGTCTGGGGGCACTTTCCTATAACGTCCGCCACCGCCGCGGGCTTTGTGTGCAGGGTCTTTAGGCGGGCGGCTAGGGCCTCCGTTGCGGAACCGTCCGCCGCGTGGGCCACGGCATCCGCTAGGGCATCCCCCGCCGCCATGGCATCAAGACCCGCGTACCCGTTCGCCTCCGCAAGACGGGAAATATCCCAATGGTTAAGCATCTCACGCCCCATAGGTGCCCGTCCCCATCAGCTCCACGACCTCGGCGGGGCGGCACGCCCCTATGCTCGCGCCCACCGCGGCAACCGCCGCGCGCTTGGCCTTGGGGTCCGCGCTCGCGTACGTGTTAAGCGTCATGGCGGCGTTCGCGTGCCCCATGAGGCTAGAGACGGTCTTAACGTCCGCGCCGCCCTTAATCGCCACCGTTGCGAACGTGTGGCGCAGGTCATGGAATGTCGGGCGCGTGCCCTTTATCCCCTTTATCTCCAAAGCGTCCGCCAACGCGCGCCATTTCCTGCTTAGCTGTTGGGGGCGCATCCATCCGCCCCGCAGGTCCCCCAGCACGTATAGATCGTTCGAGAACGGTACCCCAGCCGCGAGGCACGCCGCCATGACCTCGGCGCGGCGCTTTGCAAGCGCGGCGGCAAGTGTCGGGAATATCGGCACCGTTCGGGCGCTGTCCCCCGTCTTGGGCTGTTTCGCGTAGTACTCGGCACCGTCACGGCCCAACGCCTCGGATACGGTTATCGTCTTTGCGTCCAAATCGACACGGCCCCACCGCAGGGCGCACAGCTCACCCTCGCGCATGCCCGTATATAGGGCCATGCGGATACCCAGCAGGGCGGGGCTAGGCTCCACGCTGTCGAGAACCGCGTTTAGCGCCGTTATCCCCGCATCGTCTAGCGCGTTGGGGTTCGCCTTGGGGTTCTTGGGGGGCTTTACCGTGCGTGTGGGGTCCTTGGCGATTATGTCTCGGTCCACGGCCTCACGCATCGCCGCGCGCAGCAGGTTGAAGGACTTTCGAACCGTGACGGGCGCGTAGCGTTCCGAAAGCTCGCCCACCCAAGCGGACACAGCCGCAGGGGTGAGCGCCGCAAGCTCCGCGCCCCCTATCTCGGCATAGGGCGCTATCTGCCTGTCGAGCATACCGCGGTACCCGTTCGCCGTGGACCTGTCTATGCTGTCGGCCTTTGCCTTGGCCTCGATATAGCGGGCCACGTACTCCGCCACCGTCTCGCCCTCGCGCGTGCCCAGAGCCTCGGCGCGGACCTCGGCGGCGTGTTCGGCCTCCATGGCCTCGCGCCATTCCTCCAACTCTTTCAGCGCGGCGCGCTTGCCCTTGGCGGCAAGCGTTTTCGTGCGTTTGCGCCACTTGCCCGCCTCGTCCTTGTATTGCAGCTGTCCGCGCCATTTCGTCCCGTTGGCGCGCACGCAAGCGTTCGAATAGTAGGCCATAGCAGCCCCGCCTTTCCCTATCCCGTTGGCATGTGCGCCAAACCGTGCGCCAAATGTGCGCCAAACTCATTGTATTACTTTGTTTCACGTTGCGCACTTTGTAGTTTTATGCGCTATTAGCAGGCAAGAAATAGCAGGTTGTTTAGCGTTTGGCGGGTTGCTCCAACTCTTTCAAGGTGGATATCGCGGGTTCGAATCCCGCTGGGGGCACCACAGAATCTGAGAAGCCCGTTACCAATTCGGTAGCGGGCTTTTTTCTGCCTCAACGCCGGGATTCGAACCCGGCAGGGTGCGGAGCTGAGGAAACGCGAAGCGTTTTCCAGCGCAGCACGCAAGGAGCGGAGCGACGCAGCGAAAGCGGGCGGCGCCAGCCGCACGCGGACATCCCGCTGGGGGCACCAACTCAAAAATGTACGAACCCGTGCGAGTTACCATCGCACGGGTTCGTTCTATTTTGACATTAGATGAAGAGGACTCCGGGCCCTTGCGCTAGATAAACAGCTCGCACTCCTTCCGCTCAGAGCAGGCTTTGCTCAACATCTTGGTAGCCGCAGAGAGCATGACGGGATTTACCGCGCGAGCGCCCCACGGACATACGGCAATGCAGCGCATGCAGGAAATGCAGGCCTTTTTGTCCACCCGCTTAGGATCGTCTTTATCGATAGCGCCAACGGGACACGCTGCGGCACAAGCTCCGCAGGCGGTGCATCCCCTTGTGACCTTAGGTACCATACCGGCGCCCCCAGCTTTCTTATAAGGACGATTACCCGGAATAGCCGGCTCAGAAGCATCTCCTGCAGATATCTTTTGCTGAATCTGATCCGCAAACCCAGTGAGCTGTGCCGCGTCCTGAGCATCTGGCCGACCGGCGGCAAACTGGCGAACAATAGAATGCTCGGCGATGGCAGAAACTGCCGCGATCACCCGAAAGCCCGCGTCTTTCGCCACGTCCTCAAGCTCGACCAGCGTGTCCTCATACGCGCGGTTTCCGTAAACACAAACCAGAACTGCCCGTGCGCCGTTTCCCCGCATCATACCCAAGCGCTCCACGGCAACAGCCGGGACTCGCCCGCCATACGAAGGCACCGCGATCACGGCTACATCCTCTTTTGTCATCGCAACCGTGCGAAAACCAAGCCCGCTATCGGTCAGATCTACAGCAACGGTTTCCCCTTCCAACGTATTGGCAATGTAGCCAGACGCCTTTTCCGTTCCGCCGGTCGGGCTAAACACGATATCGAATACCTTCATCGGATAATCCTCCCCTTTACGAACAAACGCCCGAAACGTCCGCATGCCAAAACAGGTTACAACTTTTAAGATGCCCCGCGCGAAACGCTTGCTCGGTTGCAAGTTCAAAGCAGGTCCGAGCGACATAAAAAGAAGGGGCCTCGCACAGGCGAGACCCCTTCGCACGCAAAATCAAACGTGTCTGTTACACATAGAACAGAATGTCGTCGTAGGTCGGGACCGGCCAGTAGTCGGCGGCCACGATCTCCTCCATGGCGTCCACGGCGGCGCGCAGCGTATCCATAGCAGGAACGACCTCGTGCGCGTACACGTTGGCCTGCTCCTGGCCATCGAGGGCCTCGGCCTTCTGATGCACGGCGTCGAGCGCCTTGATGGAGTCGTTAATGGTGGTGATACCGTTGCAGAGCTTGTTGAGCGTGTTCTGCTCGCACTGCATGGCGGCCTCAGCACCGGCGGCACGAATAGTCTCAAGGCCCTTAGCGACCTTGGTGGCATAGGCGGTAATGACCGGGCGATAGGTACGACGCGCCTCGCGAACCATCGTGGTGGCCTCGATGTTCATGAGCTTGTTGTACTTCTCGAGCTTGCAGTCGTAGCGGCACTGAGCCTCGGCCTTGGTCAGGACACCCGTCTCCTCAAAGAGCGCGATGGCCTTTTCGGAAACAAAGGCGGGCAGGGCGTCGGCCGTGGTCTTGTTGTTGGCAAGGCCGCGCTTCTCGGCCTCAACGGGCCACTCGTCGGAGTAGCCATCGCCGGAAAAGAGGATGCGCTGGTGGTCGGTCAGGACCTTCTTGCAGTACTCGAGCGCAGCGTCCTGGAACTCATCCTCGGGCGTACCCTCAAGCGCGTCGGCGAAGGACTTGAGCGACTTGGCCACGGCGGCATCGAGCACCAGGTTGGAGTCGGAGACGTTCTGCTCGGAGCCGCAGGCACGGAACTCGAACTTGTTGCCGGTAAAGGCAAACGGGGAGGTGCGGTTGCGATCGGTGTTGTCCTGCATCAGCTTGGGCAGGGTATCGGCACCCAGGTCGAGCACGCCGCGCGTGGCATGGACGGAAGCCTTGCCATCGATGATTTTCTCGACGACCTCGGTAAGCTGGTCGCCCAGGAAGATGGACATAATCGCCGGAGGAGCCTCGTTGGCGCCCAGACGATGGTCGTTGCCGGCCGAGGCAACGGAAGCACGCAGGAGCTCCTGATAGTTATCGACGGCCTCGATCACCGCGGTGAGGAAGACGATGAACTGCAGGTTGTCGAGCGGGGTGTCGCCCGGATCGAGCAGATTCTCGGACTCGGTGCCAAGCGACCAGTTGTTGTGCTTGCCCGAACCGTTGATGCCCTCGAAGGGCTTCTCGTGCAGCAGACAGACCAAGTCATGGCGGGAGGCGATGAGCTTCATTTTCTCCATCATGACCAGATTCTGGTCGATGGCCTCGTTGACCTCGCCATAGACCGGTGCGAGCTCATGCTGGCAGGGAGCAACCTCGTTGTGCTTGGTCTTGGCGGGAATGCCAAGCGCCCACAGCTCATCGTCCAGATCCTTCATATAGGCCGAGACGGTGGGGCGGATAGCGCCAAAGTAGTGCTCCTCGAGCTCCTGACCCTTGCAGGGAGCAGCACCAAAGAGGGTGCGGCCAGTGATGACCAGGTCCTTGCGCTTGCGGTAAGCGTCCTTTTTGATCAGGAAGTACTCCTGCTCGTCGCCCACGGAAGGAACGACCTTCTTGGGGGTCTTGCCAAACAGAGCCAAAACGCGCTTAGACTCACGCGAGAGCGCGGTCATGGAACGCAGCAGCGGGGTCTTCTTGTCCAGGGCCTCGCCCGTGTAGGAGCAGAAAGCCGTGGGGATGCACAGGACATCGTCCTTGATAAAGGCGGGGCTAGTGGGATCCCAAGCGGTGTAGCCACGGGCCTCGAAGGTAGCGCGCAGGCCGCCGTTGGGGAAGCTGGAGGCGTCCGGCTCGCCCTGGATGAGGTTCTTGCCCGTAAACTTGGTAATGGCGGTGCCGTCGTGGTTGGGCTCCAGGAAGCTATCGTGCTTCTCGGAAGTAATGCCCGAAAGCGGCTGGAACCAGTGCGCGTAGTGCGTCGCACCCTTGGAGATGGCCCAGACCTTCATGGCATGGGCAACGGCGTTGGCCACGTCCAGGTCGAGCGGCTCACCGCCCTCGAGGGTTGCAGCAAGGCGTTTCCAAATGTCCTTGGGGAGGTAGTCCTTCATGACTTCCTCAGAGAACACCATGGTCCCGAAGCGGTCAGTAAGTTCGGCCATACGGAACTCCCTTCGTATCGGCACCGCGTGAGAAGCGGTGTTGATTACTAACGAACGAGTCATAGCTTAGACTCGCCGTGTTTCCGCGACATTACCGTTATGTTGCTGTCGCGAAACCAATCAATGAGGTTACCCTATCGAGGCGGCGTTGCCACCCTCAACAGCCAATCAACTGCATAAATTGCAGACCTCTTCCCATGGTTTAAGGGTAGTCAATTTGGGACGGGGCTTTATTAACTGGTATTTCGTATCAGATACCATTCGATATAGCCCCATCCTACATTGACCGCCCTGTTATAGGAAATGCCGATAGCGAAGCATTTTCGATTGGTATCCCCAAATAGCGAGTGAAACTCCATCGTGGCACAGTGGTGCTGTAGAATCCTTACAACACATCGCACTATTACGTATCTAAAGGAGCACGATATGCGCGTCGACGAGCTTTTTAAGCAGGCAGCATCCCAGGGCACCGTACCCGTTTCGTTTGAGATGTTCCCGCCCAAGGGCGAGCTGACCCTCGACACGGCTCGCAAAGTGGCAGGCAATCTGTGCAAGCTTTCGCCGAGCTTTGTCTCGGTCACCTGCTCAGCCGGCGGCTCGGGCAACGGTGCCACCACCGCCCCCATCGCGCATATGATTTCGAGCGAATTCGATACGCCCTCGGTAGCGCACCTCACCTGCGTGGGCCGCACCCACGCCGATATCGCCGCCAAGATCGACGAGCATCGCACCGTCGGCGTTGAAAACATCCTGGCCCTGCGCGGTGATCTTCCCGCTGGCGCGACCGAGGACGACAAGCCCGCCTCGGACTACGCCTACGCCCGCGACCTTATCCCCGAGCTCGTCGACGCCGGCTTTTGCGTGGGTGCCGCAGCCTACCCCGAGGGCCACATTGCCTGCGAGGATCTCAACCTCTCGGTCGAGCACCTCAAGCAAAAACAGGACGCCGGCGCGAGCTTCTTTGTGACGCAGCTCTTTTTTGATAACGAGTGCTTTTACCGTTTTCGCGAGCTTGCCGACAAGGCCGGCATCACCGTGCCCATTACCGCGGGCATCATGCCGTTTATGGGCAAGTCGCAGATCAGCCGCATGGTCTTTATGTGCGGTGCGTCGCTGCCCTCCCCCGTCATCAAGATTCTCGCCAAGTACGAGAACGACCCCGAGAGCCTGCAGGCGGCCGGTGTAGATTATGCTGCTCGTCAGCTTTGCGACCTTAAGGAGCACGGTGCCGACGGTCTGCACCTGTACACTATGAACCGTCCTGCAATCGCCGCGACCATTATGGAGCGCCTGGGGTAATGGAAAAACCGCACGCCGATATAACCGTTGTTGAAGTGCCGGCCGACCTTGCGTCGCCGGCGCTTTATCGTATCGACGCTGCCTACCACCCTCGTGTCGACCGTGCCGAGATGCTGCGCTACCTGGGCTACGGCGGCCAGCAGATTGAGCCAGAGCTGTCGCAGCGTATTGAGCTTGTCGTTGAGCGTCTGGAGCTGGACATTGAGCCCCGTGGCGTGCGCCGCATATTTGCCATCGATGCCACGGGCGTCGATGAACAGAGCGAGCCTTGCATTCGCTTGGTCGGCACCAACGTTGAGCTGCGGGGCCGCGATATCTATCGACATCTCAAAGACGCCCGCTTTGCCGCACTCATGGCATGCACCCTCGGCATGGACGCCGAGCGCCGCCTGCGTACCACGGGAGCCCAGCAGCCCCTGGAGGGAGCCGTGCTCGACGCCGCATGCTCTGCCTATGTAGAAGCCGCCATCGAGCAGATGGACCAGCAGGTCAAGGCTGCAGCCGCCGCACACGGACTCGCCGGCAACTGGCGCTTTAGTCCCGGCTACGGCGACTGCCCGCTTACGGCCCAGCGCTCAATCGTGGCTGCGCTCAACGCTACGCGGCTCATCGGGCTTACCGTCACACCTACCAGTCTGCTCATGCCCACCAAGAGCGTGACCGCAGTGATCGGTCTGTTTGACGGCGAGGTCCACGACGCCCGGAGCCGCCCCACCTGCAATATCTGCCGCATGCGCGAGCACTGCCGCTTCCGTGCCGCCCACACCACCTGCTATTCCAGCCATTAGGAGCCCTCGATGTTTACTCCGCTTATCACTCATGATCTGGACGGCGCCGCGCTGGCGGCGCCCGTTGATGCCGCACGCCGTAATGGCGCTGCATACAAGACGCGCACGATCGACGACCTTCGCATTAAGGACGATCGCCTGCGCGCCGCCATCGAGGGCACGGGGCATCTGCTGTTCGACGGCGGCATGGGCACCATGTTGCAGGCGGCCGGCATGAAGGCCGGCGCCCTGCCCGAGCTGCTCAACTTTGAGGAACCTCAGGTCATTACCGACATTCAGCGTCAGTACGTCGAGGCCGGCTGCGACGTGATCACCGCCAACACCTTTGGCGCCAACGCCCACAAGCTCGACGGTGCCGCCACCGTGGCAGATGTCTTTGCCGCGGCCGTCACCTGCGCCCGCGCGGCCGGTGCCCACTACGTCGCCGGTGACATCGGCCCCATCGGCGCCCTGCTGCGCCCCCTGGGCACCCTCAGCTTTGACGAGGCTTACGACCTCTTTGCCGAGGAAGTGCGCGCCGGCGTCGATGCGGGCGTGGACCTCTTTATTATCGAGACCATGACCGACCTTGCCGAGATCAAGGCCGCCGTCCTCGCCTGCCGCGAGAACTCCGACCTGCCCGTCTTTGCCACCATGACCTTTGAGGAAGACGGCCGCACGTTCCTGGGTACGAGTCCCGAGGTGGCCGCCATCACGCTCGATGCCATCGGCGCCGACGTTTTGGGCATCAACTGCAGCCAGGGACCGGCCGAGCTCCGAGGGCTCGCCGCACGTATGCTCACCGTTACGGACAAGCCCGTTATGGTGCAGGCCAATGCAGGACTCCCCCACGTGGACGACGACGGCAACACCGTCTTTGACATCCAGGCCTCCGAATACGCCAAGGCCGTCGCCGGCATGATCGAGGACGGCGTGAGCGTTGTGGGCGGCTGCTGCGGAACCACGCCGGCGCACATGGCCGCCCTGCGCACCCTCATCGACAACCACACGCCCAGCCCGCGTCACCGTAAGCCCAGCATGTCGGTCACGAGCGCCCAGACGGTCGTGGACCTCCCCTGCGACGGCCACAAGATCGCCGTCATCGGCGAGCGCATCAATCCCACCGGCAAAAAACGCCTGCAGCAGGCCCTGCGCGACGGCGACCTTGACTACGTCGTGAGCCAGGGCATCAGCCAGCAGGAACAGAGCGCCGACATCCTGGACGTCAACGTGGGCCTGCCCGAGATCGACGAGGTCAAGATCATCCAACAGGCGACCGAGCAGCTCCAGGGCTCCACGCTGCTGCCGCTGCAGATCGACTCCACCGACCCCGCAGCCGTCGAGGCCGCCGTGCGCCGCTACGCCGGCAAGCCCATCATCAACTCGGTCAATGGCAAACAGCAGATCATGGATGAGATCTTTCCGCTGGTCGCCCACTACGGCACCAACGTCGTCGGCCTCACGCTCGACGAAGGCGGCATTCCCGATACCGCCGAGGCTCGCTTCGCCATCGCCGAGCGCATCGTGACCGAGGCTGCCCGCTACGGCATCGGCCCGGACCGTATCCTCATCGACTGTCTGGTCATGACTGCCTCGACCAACCAGCGCCAGGCCGAGCAGATCCTGCGCGCCATGTCCCTGTGCAAGGAGCGTCTGGGCGTCAAATGCGCGCTCGGTGTGTCGAACATCAGCTTTGGCCTGCCTGCCCGCCCGCTGCTGGGCTCGGTCTTTTTGGCTGCCGCTTTTGGCGCGGGCCTGGACGCCCCCATCATGAACCCAGGTTCCAAGCGTTTTATGGATACCGTCTACAGCTATCGCGTCCTGAGCGTTGAGGACGAGGGCTCGACCGGATACATCGAGCGCTACGCCGGCTGGACCGATCCGTACAAAATCGCCGCAAACCCGGCAGCAGCTCAGGCCGCATCGACCGACACTGTGCCCGCCGCTGGCACCGCCAGCACCGACGGCAACGACGACCCGATTCGTCGCATGGTCGTCTCGGGCCGCAAAGGCGAGATCGCGGCCGAAACCGAGCGTCTGCTGGCAGATCACGACGCCATGGACCTCATCAACAATCACTTTATCCCCGCCCTCGACGAGGTCGGCGTCCTCTTTGACCAGGGCAAGTTCTTCTTGCCGCAGCTCATGGCCTCGGCCGAGGCCGCACGCGTGGGCTTCGACACCATCAAACGGCTGATGCCCGCCGGCGAGATTGCCGATAAGGGTAAGATCTGCGTGGCCACCGTCAAGGGCGACATCCACGACATCGGTAAAAACATCGTCAAAATGCTGCTCGATAACTACGGCTATACCGTCTTTGACCTAGGCCGCGACGTCGACCCGCAAGAGGTGCTCAGGACCGTAC